>JASFLD010000615.1:0-3217 GCA_050118275.1 Gemmatimonadales bacterium | reverse complement strand
TGCCAACCAGCCAGCTAATCACGTCGAGCCGGGCGCGATCACGCCGCGGGGCCAAACGCTCGGAGTCAGGCGGGCGCCGGCAGTCAAACTGATGTTTGCATACAATGTACAAAAAATTACATTCATCGACCCGCCCGCCTCGCATCCGGCTACATTTCCGCCGAGGACTTGGCCTTCACGCGGCTGGAAAATGTTTTCACGGCGATGCAGTTTCTTTCCGTTTCCGCCCGAGAATCTCCTCGCCCGCTTGGTCCCCAGCTACACGCTTCGCCGGTCCGACAACGATTATCCCTAACGCGGCCCACCCCACTGCTCCGGGCACCGCTCTTGCCTAGTTACCCCTCGGAGCACGAGTCGCAATCCAGACACGGACCCCCTCATACGGGAGCGTTCTGTCCAGCCACCCCCCGCCGGCGGGCTCGTGCATCTTCGAGCCACGAGTGACCGGGCTCAAGAGCGATGAAGCAGCTGCTCAGGAGGCCCGACCCGCGGGTTACGCCGGATTCAGGCCGTGGGGCCGGGAGACCGTACATCAGAGCCTGTTGGAGGCTCGGACAGAACACGAACATGACCCGACATCGAGCGGTCCTCTTCTCAGTGCTCCTTTCTCTATCGGCGCTCATCCCGCAGCGAGAGGCCCGTAGCCAGTTCGTCTCACCCGGCAAGCTCTCCGCCTCACACCAAGACCTCGAGGGGCTTCTCAAGTGTACCAGCTGCCACGAGCTCAAGACGCCGGGTGCCTCCGACCGCAAATGCTTGGAGTGTCACGAGCCGCTGCGGGCTCGTCTCTCCGAACGAAAGGGATATCACGCCACAGTCAGCGAGCGATCCTGTGCAAGCTGTCACGCTGAACACCGCGGCCGGGACGTGACGATCGTCGAACTGGATACGACAAGCTTCGATCATTCTCGTACCGGGTTCGAGTTGACGGCGAAGCATACCGAAGTCGCGTGTCGAGACTGCCACCTGCCAGAGTTCATCACCGCGTCGGACGTCCGCGTGTTCAAGCAGAAACATGGAACGCTCGATCGGACCCTGTTGGGCCTGAGGGCCGACTGCCTGATCTGTCACAGGCGAGACGACCCTCACACCGATCAGTTCGCCGGACGCAGCTGCGAGGAGTGCCACTCGGAAGTCTCCTGGAAGGCGGCCGACGCTTTCGATCATACGCAGACGCGCTACCGGCTGACCGGCCGGCACCGCCGCATCGAATGCTCGGAGTGCCACACCGCGACGCGTACGCGGCAAGGAAAGTTGACAGTGCGTTTCGCACCGCTCCAGTTCGCGGAATGTGTGTCGTGTCACGAGGACGAGCATCGGGGCAAGCTGACCGGCCGCTGCACGCGTTGCCATACCACTTCGAGCTGGCATCGGGTGCAACGTACGGAGGTCGAGGACAAGTTCGACCACTCGAACACCCAATTCCCCCTCGTCGGCAAGCACGATGAGGTGGAGTGCGGTGTCTGTCACGTCAAGCGGGACACACGCCAGCGGTTGCTTCGCATCATAGTCAGGCCGACGACTCGCAACTTCGCCTACCCGCATCCGGTCGCCGACGTTTGCACATCCTGCCATCTCGACTATCACCGGAACGTGTTCGAGGCAGCCCCGGGGGGCATCGCCTGCGACAACTGCCACGACGAAGCGGGCTGGATACCGGGTCTCTATGACGTCGAGCGTCACAATCGCGACGCGGAGTTCGCGCTCGAGGGGGCACACGTGGCGACGCCATGTATCGAGTGCCACGAGAGTCCCAAGGAGGGCGAGGAAGCCACGCAGTTCGAGATCGCTCAAACCGACTGCGAGTCGTGCCACGAGGACGACGACCCACACCAATCGCAGTTCACTGGCACACCCTGTCAGGACTGCCATGACACGCGTGCATTCCAGATCGAGGAGTTCGACCATGCCAGCACACGCTACCGGCTGGACGGGGCACATCAAGACGTGCCCTGCGGTTCATGTCACCTGCGTGAGGCGGGCGCTGGGGGTTCCACGTTCGCTCGCTACAAGCCACTGGGGATCCGGTGCCAGGACTGCCACACGGGCGAGAGGACTCGTGGCTAGAATGCCGTCCTTCGCCATGGCGCTAATCCTCGCCTTGCCGGGGGTTGTGGGCGCTCAGCCGGCCCGGTCGGACAACCCCCACGGATCGCTGCAAACGACCACGGATTGCGATGCCTGTCATACCGCCAAGGCCTGGAAACCATTGAAGAGTCAGCCCGACTTCAACCACAACGTAGCCAGCTCGTTCGTGCTCGTCGGCAAGCACGAGGAAGCCAAGTGCAAGAGTTGTCACCTCGACTTGCGGTTCGACACGCCGAAGATCGCCGCATCCGACTGCGCCAGCTGTCACCTGGACGTGCATCTCGGTCAACTGTCCAGCGAGTGCGCCAACTGCCACACGACACTCGACTTCGCGGATATCCCAGCCCTAGCCATCCATTCGCGCACCAGCTTCCCGTTGTCCGGTTCGCACCTGCAGATCTCGTGTGAGAGCTGTCACGTGGATGATCGGGGCGGCGCGTACAGCACACTGGCAACCGAGTGCGTAGCCTGCCACCAGGCTGACTACGTCGGGGCGGAGAGCGTCGATCACGTCTCCCAGAACTTCCCGACAGATTGCGAGCGCTGTCACAACACGTTCGTCTGGAGCGGTGGTGGCGGCTTCGACCACGTCGCCGCCTCGAGCGGCTTCGCGCTGAGCGGAGCTCACGCATCGCTCGATTGCGGCCAATGTCACGATCCGAGCAGCAACGCTCTGCTCTTCCCGCCGCCCTCGGGCCAGAACGACTGCGTCGCCTGTCACGAGAGTGACTACGAAAGACAGCATGGAGGCAGCGGGACCCCTACGCTCTGCGCGGATTGCCACAGCGACGTGGCTTGGGAGAACCCCGACTTCGAGCACGTCGTCGCCTCGGGCGGCTTCGCCCTGCTGGGCGCCCACAGCACGCTCGACTGCACCTTCTGCCACGACCCGAGCAACAACGCTCTGCTCTTCCCGCCGCCCTCGGACCAGAACGACTGCGTCGCCTGCCACCAGGACGACTACGACGCACAGCACTCGGGCACGGGCTTCACGACCAACTGTCTGGAGTGCCACACCCAGACCGCCTGGGCCGGGGCGAGCTTCGATCACGTTACGGCCTCGGGCGGCTTCGCCCTGCTGGGCGCCCACAGCACGCTCGACTGCACCTTCTGCCACGACCCGAGCAAC
>JASFLD010000614.1:0-3218 GCA_050118275.1 Gemmatimonadales bacterium | reverse complement strand
GTTCCCGCACAGGTGTGAAGAATCCTCACAGTCCGCAACGCCAGGGGTCGCGGCGGCGGACCGGCGGCGGCGTGGAGCAAAACCGGACGCGCCACGTATAATGACAAACTTAGGAGGTGCTTATGAGACGTCTGTTTTTATGGATCGCTGTTGCGGCGCTGGCGGTGTGCACGCTTACAGCGCCCGCGGCGGCTGGTGACGACAGCGCCGACCACGCGCTGGTGAAGGTTATCGAGGCGCGCAAGGCGGCCAAGCGTGCGGGCGACACGGAGAAGGTAATGGCGCTGCAGTCGGAGGATGCGCGCATCTGGTTCGACGAGAAGAAAGGGGAGGGCGCGCCGCTCAAAGCGGGCGGCGGACCGTGGTCGCAGTGGGATCGATTCTTCAACGCGACGAGCGAAGTGGTGGGCGAGTACGAAGTGGAGGGGCGCACGGTGAAAGCGCTGATGCATGAAACCAACGACTACTACCGCCTGCTCGACCGTCCGGGTGGGGAGCACTACGTCACCTATTACTTCGACGACGACAATCGCATCACGGGACTGCTCATCCAGGCCACGGGGGAGAAGCGCGACATGGGGCGCTACGATGAGTTCGTCGCGTGGGCGAAGGCAAATCGGCCCGGCGTGCTGGAAGAGTTGATGCCGGAGGGCGAAATGGACCCGGCGCTGGAGAAGGCGAAGTTGTGGAAGAAGACGCTGGTGGAGTGGCGCGAAGCGACGGGGCTTCCGCCCATCGAGTAGATGTCGCGCGCGCGCCGGCGGCATGTGGTAGACTCGGTGGACACCGACTGAGTCCACAAGGAGGAACCATGCCGCCACCGAGAACATCGATCGCGTCGATACTAATGTTGCTGCTAACCGTGTTCGCGGTGTCTGCCGGCGCGGTGGAAACGCGTGTCACGGTGAATGTGCTCAGCAAGGGCGCGAAGTTCATCGGTACGGGCATGGGGGGTGCGATGGTGACGATCCGGAACGCCGACACGGGGGAATTGCTGGCGAAGGGGCTTACTGAGGGGTCGACGGGAGACACCGCCCGGCTCATGCGCGAGCCGATCACGCGGGGGACGCCCCTTCCCGACGATGACTCGGCAAAATTCACCGCCGTGCTCGACCTCGACGAGCCCACGCGGGTGGAGATCGCCGCGCGCGGACCCATGGCGCAGCGCCAGGCCCTGGGGACGGCGTCGGTCACGCAGTGGCTCATGCCCGGCCGCGACGTCACCGCGGGCAACGCGGTGCTGCTGGAGATCCCCGGCTTCGTGGTCGACGTACTCGCGCCGCCCGCGCACTCGAGATTCGAGGCGGCCGCGGATGTCCCCGTACGCGTCAACCTCACCATGATGTGAGGTTGCTCACTGGAGCCCGGGGGGCTCTGGGACTCGGACGATATCGAAATCCGCGCCTGGGTGACGAAAGACGGCGAGCGCGTCGACGACGTGGCGTTGACGTACGCCGGTGAACCCAGCCAGTTCGAGACGACACTCGCGGGCCTGGGGGCGGGAACCTACGAGGTCACGGTCTTCGCGGTCGACCCGCGCAACGGCAACGTCGGAATCGACCGCACGACATTCATCGTTAGATAGGAGATGAGGATGAAGCGACTCTTGCTGCTGAGTAATTCGACCAACTACGAGATGGGATACCTGGAGCACGCGCGCGGGTTGATCAAGGACTACCTGGGCGACGGCGTCAAGACGGTGCTGTTCGTTCCCTACGCGGGGGTCACCATCTCGTGGGACAAGTTCACCGAGGTGGTGTCGGGCGTGTACAAAGAGCTCGGCTACGACATGGAGCCGATCCACAAAGCGGGCGACCCGGTGGCGGCGGTCGAGGGTGCCGAAGCCATCGCGGTGGGCGGCGGCAATACCTTCCACCTGCTCAAGACCATGTACGACAACGACGTGGTCGGCGCCATCCGCGAGCGCGTGCTGGCCGGCGCGCCCTACATGGGCTGGAGCGCGGGGTCGAACGTGGCCGGCCCGACCATTCGCACCACCAACGACATGCCCATCGTCGAGCCGCCGACCTTCGACGCCCTGGAGCTGGTGCCGTTTCAGATCAACCCGCACTACACCGACGCCACCCTGCCCAGGCACAAGGGTGAGACCCGCGCCGACCGGCTCAACGAGTTCATCGAAGCCAACCCGGGGGTGGCCGTGGCCGCGATCCGTGAGGGCAGCGTGCTCCGGATCGAGGGCGACCGCGTCGAGCTCCTCGGCGACAAGGACGCCCTGGTGTTCATCAAGGGCAAGGACGTCACCGAGCACAAACCGGGCGATTCGCTCCAGTTCCTGATGGGCTGATTTGCCCGCCGCCGGCGGAACCGGTACCTTACAGGGGAGTCACATGGGGCGCGACCCCGCGTACCTGTGATGAGGGCCGGAAGCGGGCCACACGGGGTGCCCCGCCATCCGGCGAAGACAAAATGACACGAACACTCTCATCGATCATTATCGCGGCATGGATGACGCTGAGCGCGTGGGCGCCGCTCGCGTCGGCCGATCCGGCCCAGGTCATCGAAACCAACCACGGTCGGGTGCACCTGCTCGAGCTGTATACGTCCCAGGGTTGCAGCAGCTGCCCGCGGGCCGACACGTGGCTCAGCGGGCTCGTCGACGACGAGCGCCTGTGGACGGAGGTCGTGCCGGTGGCGTTCCACGTCGATTACTGGAACTACCTGGGCTGGGACGATCCCTACAGCCGCACCGAATACAGCCAGCGCCAGCGTGACTACGCCGCCGGCTGGAAGAACGGTCGCGTGTACACACCCGGCTTCGTCGTGGACGGACAGGAGTGGCGCGGTTACTTCCGTGGCAGGTCGCTCGACCTCGAGAAGGGTGAACGCGCCGGCAAGGTACGTGTAGCCATCGACGGCGGGCGCGCCGACGTGACGTTCACGAGCGCCGGCGCCGGCGACCACGTGACCGCCCACGTGGCCGTGCTCGGCTTCGGCCTGGAGGACCACATCGGCAACGGTGAGAACAAGGGGCGGGACCTCGAACACGACTTCGTGGTGCTCTCCTATGCCACCGCGGCGGCGAAACGGAACAACAACGCCTGGACCGCGCCGGTTGATATCGCCGCGCCCAACGCAGACGACGCCGACCGCTACGCGGTGGCGGTGTGGCTCAGCGCCGGCAACGACCCCACACCGCTACAGGCCGCGGGAGGCTGGCTCAGCCCGGCCGCGCTCGAATCGATAAACATGGCCAGGTC
>JASFLD010000613.1:0-3219 GCA_050118275.1 Gemmatimonadales bacterium | reverse complement strand
GAACGGGCACGCGAGCTGGTCGCCGCGGGCGGGTACTACTGGAACAGCGGTATGTTCATGTGGACGGCGGGGGCGATTCTGGGCGAGATCGAGACCCACCTGCCCGACCTCCACCGCCTGCTCATGGAAATCGAGGCGGGAATGGGAACGCAGCCCCTTTCGGACGTGTTAAAATCCCTGTACCCGCAGGCCCCGTCAATATCAATCGACTACGGCGTAATGGAGAAGGCGGACGACGTCGTGATGCTGGAGGCGTCTTTCGACTGGAACGACGTCGGCAGTTGGGAGTTTGTACGTGATGTCGCCGAGCCCGACGCCGACGGCAATTCCGTCGTCGGCGACCACGTGCTGCTCGACGCCCACGACTGCACGGTGATGGGTCGGGATCGGCTGGTTGGCGTATTGGGGCTCAACGACGTCGTCGTCGTCGACGGCGGAGACACAGTGCTGGTATGCGCCCGCGATCGGGTCCAGGACGTCAAGAAGATCGTCCAGGAGCTGAAAGCCCGGGGGCGGGATGATCTTGTTTGAAAGGACGGAGGTAGTCAGAATGAAGCGATCGCTACTGGTATTGGCGCTGATGACCCTGGCGGCGGCAGTGCTCGTCGGCTGTGGTGGAGAAACCGAGGAGAGCGCCGAGACCGTACCCAACGAGGAGACCCTGGCCGCGCGGGTCGACGACTGGTCGATAACGCGCGATTACCTGCAGGACTACATCAACAGCCTCACTGATGCTCAAAAACGTCGTTTCGACACACACGAAGGACGCGCCGCACTGGCCGGGCAGATGATCGAGGAGGAGCTGTTCTACCGCGAGGCGCTCGACGAAGACCTCGCGAGCACGGATGACTGGGTGAAGCAGCAGCTCGAGGAGGCCAAGCGCAGGATCCTCATTCAGGGCTACTATCGCGAGCACGTAAGGACGGAGGCGGAGCCCACCGAGCAGGAGATCCACGACTACTACGAAGCGCATCAGGATCAGTACACCACGCTCGCCGTGCGTCGCGCCCAGCACATCTTCTCCAAGAGCAAAGAGAAGCTCGACGACATCAAGGAACGCATCGTCGAAGGCGGCGAGAAGTTCACCACCATGGCGCACAAGTACTCCGAAGACAAGATCACGCAGGCCGACGGCGGCGACCTGGGCTTCTTCAACCCCGGTGGATACATTCGCGGCGTTGGTTTTTCCGAGACGTTTTCCGACACCGTTTTCCAGATGGAGCGCGGCAAGGTCTATGGCCCCATCAAATGGGAGAAGGGCTATTCGCTGGTTCTGGTGAACGAGGAACGACCGGCGCGACTGCGACCCTACGCAGAGGTTCGAGACGAGATCGCTGACATCCTTGCCCGCGAGCGTATTGAGAATGCCCGAACCACTGTGGTGCAGGGGATCATCGACACGGGAAGGTACGACGTCCGCAACTACATGAACGAGTTCTACATGTCGATACAGCGCAGCCCCGAGGAGCTGTGGACCTACGCGCAGAACACCGAGGACCCGCGCGAGCGCATCAATACCTTCCAGGAGATCGCCGACAAGTTCCCCGACGACGAGTACGCGCCCCAGGCGTTGTTCATGGTAGGCTTCGTCTACGCCGAGGAGCTGTTCGACTACGTCACCGCGGACCGCAAACTCAACGAAGTTGTCCAGCGCTACCCCAACACAGAGTATGCCGATATGGCTCGCTGGATGATGGACAACATGGGCGACGGCACGCCGAAGTTCGAAGACATGAGCGACGTCAACAAGAAGATGAAGGAAGACTCATAGCCGGACAGTGGGCATGGACGGCGGCGAACACAAAATGATACAGGTGTCGGTCGGGGGGCTGGTGCGCGATCAGCGCAACAATCCCGTGGTGCTTCTCAAGGTGGACGACGGAGACGAGGCGCTGCCGATCTGGATTGGACACGCCGAAGCGCTCGCCATCGAACTGCAGCTCAAGGGACAGACGTTCGAACGCCCGCTGACCCACGACCTCCTCAGGACGTCCATCGAAAGCCTGGGGGGTAAGGTTTCGAAGATCGCCGTAACGGAACTGCGCGACAACACCTTCTTTGCCAAGGTATACGTCAGCCGCGGCAACGAGGTGTTCGCCATCGACGCGCGTCCGAGCGACTCCATCGCCCTTGCCCTGAAGACGGGCGCACCGATCTTCGTTTCCTCCGACGTATTGAAAAACCACCAACGCGTCATCCCGACCGACCAACCACCGCAGGGCGACCCCGATGACGAGTTGAGGCGTTACCTAAAGGACCTCGACCCCGGGGATTTTTGAACCCATGCACCGTTCGCCCTTCGTCTGTTTGCTGCTCGTCATTCCGCTGCTCGCCTCTTGTGCCGCCGTCGTTGGGCGGGGAGGCGATGACGCGAACCGCGCCGAGGTTCTGTTCGAACGCCTCCAGGCCGAGCAGGCCGCCGGGCGGTTGAACGAGGCCGCGTCCCAGGCGCAATTGATCATGCAGAATCACCCCTCGTTCCCGCGCATGGACGAGGTGGTATTTCGCGCCGGTGAGATCGCCCGCGATCGTGGACGGCACGCCGAGGCGGCGCGCTTCTTCGAGACGGTTGCGAGCGACTACCCCGCGAGTGAGTACCGGGCTCCGTCGCTGTTGGCGGCGGCGCGCGCCCACGCTGCCATCGACATGCCCGAGGACGCCGCGCGCGCGCTGCTGCGGCTATTGCAGGAACCGGTCGAGCCGGCACTGCGCGATGAGGCCACCGAGGAGCTGCGCGTACTCGTGCGCACGCGCTTGAGCGCACCGCAGTTGGAGACGCTGGTCAAGGCGTTCCCCGGCTCGGTGCTCAGCCGCGAGGTGGCGTTGCAGGTGGCGCGCAAGGAATACGCCCGCGGCAACTACGAGTCGGCCTATGAGCTGCTTACCGAGTACCTCTACCGTTATCCCGAAGAACGCGACGCCGCCGAGGCACGGCGCCTGCTCCGCGCTGCCTCCGAGCGACGCGGCGCGCCGCGCGCGGGGGAAGCCACGCCCGTCGATCCCAACACCGTGGGAGTCGTGCTGCCGGTGACCGGCCCGGGCTCCCTCTACGGTCGCCACTTCGAGCAGGGCGTATCGGCGGCGGTCGATGTGCACAACGCCTCCAGCTCGCGCCGGGTGACACTCGTTCAGGCCGATTCCAGGGGAACGCCCGTGGGAGCGGTCAAGGCGGTCCGCCGGCTCATCCTGGAGGATGGGGCCGTCGGGTTGGTGGGGTCG
>JASFLD010000612.1:0-3219 GCA_050118275.1 Gemmatimonadales bacterium | reverse complement strand
CGGAGAACGTGTTCATCGAGATCGACACCAACCGCGACCGGCTGGTGGCCGCCCTCGAGCGGCGCGGGGTCCGGGTGAGCGCCGGCGGCGGCGGACTCACCCTCGAGGGCCCGGACGAGTCGGTCTACGACCAGGTACGGGACGCGCTGGTCGAGGCCGAGGCCCGGCTACGCCGCATGGGTCCGCGCCGGCGCGCCTTGACCGAGCTGTTTCAACCGGACGTCGAGGAGTAGCGCGACGACATGGCGCCATGAGCACGTTGGCGAGCGAAGGGCATCCCGCCCCGACGGCCCGCGGCGGGACCGTCTTCGACATCGGGTACCAGCGCTACACCGGCCGGCGCGAGGGGCGCTTTCGTGCGCGGTACGCGGTCTTCAAGAACGGTGTGCGAACGGCGCTCGGCCTCGGCCGCGGCGCCCGCGCCATGGTGCTTCCCTGGTTCTTCATCGGCGTCCTGGCGCTGATTGCCCTCGTCATGGCGATGATCGCCGGCGCCGTGGGACAACTGGAGGGTCCGGAGGCCGCGGCCCAGCTCCCGTCGCACTCCGACTACTATGGCATCGTCTCGATCATCATCTTCGTCTTCGCCGCGGTCGTGGCGCCGGAGCTCCTGTGCCGCGACCGTCGTGAAGGTACCATCCACCTGTATCTGGTGCGGGCGCTCAGCGGGTCCGACTACATCATCGCCCGCTGGGGCGCCTTCCTGGTCGTGATGGCGGCGGCCGCCTGGCTGCCGCAGTTCATCCTGCTGATCGGGCTGGCGATGGGCAACGCGGCGCCGGCCGTCTACCTGCGCGACCACTGGTTGGACATCCCGCGATTCCTCCTCGCCGGCCTCGTCTTCGCCGCCTATACGACGACGCTGGCCATGCTCGCCGCCTCGTTCACGAACCGGCGGGCGTACGCCTCCGTGTTCCTCGTCGGCCTCTTCGTGATCACCACGCCGTTCACCATCGGCCTCGCTTCCGAGACCGCGGGCCTCGCCGGTCAGTGGATCTCGATGTTCAACCTCACCAACATCCCCGTGCACGTGAACGACCTGATCTTCGGCGAGGTCAGCCAGATCACCGCGGAGGCGCCCGCCGGCGCGTTCCCAGCATGGGTGCTGGTGAGCTGGTATCTCGCTTGGACGCTCGTTCCGGGCGCCATCCTCTGGCTCCGCTACCGGCGGTTGTCACCATGAACGACCCAGCGGCGCCCGTCATCCGGGTCGAGGGCGTGTCCCGCTGGTTCGGCGACGTCGTCGCCGTCAGCGACGTGACCTTCCACGTCGCGCCGGGCATCACCGGTCTGCTCGGGCCCAACGGCGCCGGCAAGACCACCCTGCTCCGCATGATCACCGGGCTCGCGGAGGTCTCGACCGGAACGATCACGCTGTTCGACCAGCCCGTGCGGGACAACCCGCCCTTGTATCGCCGTATCGGCGTGATGTCGGAGCACGAAACGGTCTACGGGTTCCTGAAGGGCCGCGAGTTCGTGAAGATGATGGCCCGCCTGCGGGGCGTCGAGGATCTCGAGGACGCCGTCGACCGGGCTATTGCCCTCGTGGACCTCGCCGACGCGCAGCACCGCCGGATGGGTACCTACTCCCGCGGGATGCGCCAGCGCATGCGCCTGGCCGCCACACTCGTCCACGACCCGGAAGTTCTGATCCTCGACGAGCCGCTGAATGGCGCCGACCCCCGGCAGCGCGTCCAGTTCCAGAGCCTGCTGAAGCGACTGGCCGCGGAGGGGCGGACGATCGTGATCTCCTCGCACATCCTCGAGGAGGTCGAGCGACTGGCGGACACCGTGCTCCTCATCGTGAACGGCAAGCTGGCCGCGTCCGGCGGCTTCCGCGCGATAAGGGCGGCACTCGAGGAGCGACCGTACCACGTCCGGGTGGTGTGCGACGCGCCGCGGCGGCTGGCCTCCGCCATGCTGACGCTGGAGTCCGTCGACGCCGTGAGTGTCGATCCGGATGGAGCGATCGTCGTGTTGAGCCGCAACGTGCGCGACGTGCAGATCGAGTTGCCGCGGCTGGCCCAGTCGGCCTCGATCAGCCTGCGCCGGGTCGAGCCGCTGGACGACTCGCTGGAAAGCGTCTTCGGCTATCTGGTGGAGCGGTAACGGTATGGGTTCCATCTACGCCCTCACGTTGCGCCAGCTTACCGGCCGCTGGCGACTGTTGATCATGGCGGCGCTGGCTGCGCTGCCCGTGCTGATCGCCCTGGCGATGGTGAAATCGCCCAGCGCGCCCAGCGTCGACGAGTTCGAAGGCATCGTGCTCAACAACATGCTGGCGGGCTCCATCGTGGCGCTGGTCGTCCTGGCGATCGCGGCCGCCGCGTTCGGCAACGAGGTCGAGGACAAGACGCTGGCGAACCTCACCCTCACGCCGCTCTCGCGCTGGAAGATCGTGGCGCCCAAGCTGCTGGCGGTGATCACCATCGCCGGACCGTTCATCGCGATCAGCGCGCTGGCGACGGCCCACGTCGCTTTCCTCGGTGATGCGACGGCGACCGTAGCGGTCACGATCGCCGCCCTGGCCGGCGTCGCGCTGTACGCGTCGGCTTTCGTCTGGCTCGGCCTCGTCAGTAACTACGCAGTGGCGATCGGGTTGCTCTACATCGTGCTGTGGGAGGGGTTCTTCTCCGGCTTCGTCGCGGGCGTGCGATTGCTGAGCATCCGCCATTACACGATCGGATTGATGCACGCGCTCGATGAGCGCCGCTTCGCGGTCGTGCCCCATCTCGGCCCCAGAGCCGCGATCGTGACGTCGATCGTCGTGTTCCTCGCCTTCCTGCTGCTGTCCATCCGGCGACTGCGCCGCATGGACGTACCGTAGAACACCGCTGGCGCCGCCACCGCTCGGCCCGCTCACCTGCACGTTTCAGCGCGCCAGGCGCCCGTTTCGTCGCTACGGGCATGCCCCGCGGGCCGGGGCGCCTTACCTTGGGAGGCCGGCCCGACCGCAAACTCGGTGGAACGATGAGCGGCGGCGCCGACGCAGGTGCAACAAAGCAGGAGATCCTTAGCGTCTCATGACCGGCAGAAGAATGTTCGGCATCGCGCTGGCCGTGGCCACGGTCGTCGGCCTGGCCTCGACGGTGCTCCTCAAGGTGGCCATCGCGCTGGTTGGCGGCTCGGTGAGCTGGGCTCAATCCGCCACCGGTTGGATCGACTGGTACCTCTGGGCGCTTCTGACGCCGCTGGTCGTCTGGCTGGCCCGGGCCCTGC
>JASFLD010000611.1:0-3227 GCA_050118275.1 Gemmatimonadales bacterium | reverse complement strand
AAGCTGACCCCTTCGGCTTCGAGTTGTGCTTGTGCCACGGCGAGACTCTCGACCTCGAACCCGATCGACACACCCGAGCCGCGGTCGGGCTCGGGCGCTGGGCCGTGCTCACCCTTGGGGTGAAGTGCGATCGTGAGCCCCGGCCCCCTGACCATCGCCCAATGATCACCGCTGCGGAACGTCAGATCGAGTCCCAGTGTCTCGGTGTAGAAGCGAACGGCGTCGTCCATGTCCGCGACCATCAGCGTGACGTTCATCGACCTGTACATGAGCCCCCCTATCGCTTGGCACTGCAACGCGACCACCGAACGGAGCGCGTCTCAAGCCAAGAAGGAGCTGTCAACGCGCTCCTATGCCAGCGGCCCGATCCTCAGAGCGGCGGCGTCGGCTGGGCCGACGGACCTAGTTTGGCCACAGCCAACCGAACGTGCCCGCGGTCACGAGCGCGTAGATCAACCCGTCGAAAACCGACTTGAGCGTAGTACTCCAGGCACGCCTGTACCAGATCGAATGCTGCAACAGGGCCAGGCCATAGCCGGCGAAGGCCGTGGCCCCGGTGAACCGGAACACCGCCAGATAGTCAGCGCCTGGACCCAGCGCTCGACCGCCTATGTAGGCCGCGAAGATCCCTACGACGACGCAGTAGACCAACCACTGTGCCAGGCTCTTCGCCATCGCGGGTGCTCCGCTCGGCATCACGGTCATCATGGCGACCGGGCCGGTGTTCAGCTTCTCGACGAACTCCGGCGCCTTCATCTCCTGCTGGTTCGCGGGACACGGGATCGCGTAGTCGCCTGGAGGGATATTGAAGGCGCGCAATGCAGCCATCACCTCGTTCTCATGCGGCAGCTTGTTGAAATCCTTCCGATGGTAAGGCAGCAGCATGTGGATGATCGAGCTCACGACGAAGACGATCACCGCCGCCAGCAAGATCGGCGCCCAGAGTGACAATACGGGTACCATCGCAACCTCCCTGTTCCTTCGGCCTAATAGCCGGTCAAACACAGCCGTTTCCCGCCGCCGGAGACTAAGAACCCCGACCTTCTCCCCATAGCGTCTGATGGCCGCCCGCTTCGAGTCCGACACCAGCATCGTTCCACCCAGCCCTATCAGCGCGCTGGGTCGGCTGAAGGCTACTTCATCCCCCGTCGTCACAGCACGCCGGCGAGCAGATCGCCGATGAAGTAACCCACAACAGCGACGCCAAGACCGACGAGGAACATATCCAGGCCGCTGCGGAACGTGCCCCGGCCTGTGAAGACGCTCCGTGCCGCCCCGACGCCGAAGTGCGAACCCATCGAGACGGCGAAAGCGATAGTGACGGCGACGGCCCCATCGAGGAACAGGAAAGGGAAGACTGGGATGAAGGCACCGAAAGCGGTGGCAGTGCCGGTAATGATGCCTTCGCGCAGCGGCGTCGTGTGCGCGGTGCCGATGCCCAACTCCTCCCGCACTTTCTCCTGCAACGCTCTCTCCGGATCCCGCATCACATCCTCCGCCATTCGCCGGGCGCGCTCCGCTTCGACCCCCTTCAGCTCGTAGAGGAGTGCCAGCTCATCCTTCTCGACTTCGGGCATCAACCGAATCTCGTCCCGCTCGAGCTCGATCTCGTATTCGTAGACCTCGCGTTCGCTCTTCGCCGCCAGGTAACCCGAGGAGCCCATCGAGAGAGCGTCCGCCACAAGACCGGCGATGCCGGAGACCAGGACGACGTGTGGTTCCACCGCCGCGCCTACCACGCCGGCCACGAGCCCAAAATTCGCCGTCAAACCGTCGTTGAAGCCGTAGACGACATTGCGCAGAAAGCCGCCCGACTCGGTACTGTGCCACGGCTCACCTTCGGTGCCGCTGAGCTTGCCTAACGTCTGGGCGTGCTCCGCCGACTCGCGGGCCAGTGTGCGCGCCGTCTCCTTGGGAGCGCCGGTCTGGCTCTGGCGGTACAGGTCCAGATACCCCTTCACCTCGCGCCCCTCTTCACGCAGCAGCAGCGGCAACAGCAGGCCCGGTCCGAGCCAAGAGCCGAGCCAGCTCATCACGTGGGCCCGCAACGACGGCTTCACGTCACCGACCTCTACCCCATGCGTGCTCAGCAACTCGCGCCATAGCTTGGTGTGACGGTCCTCGACCTCCGCCAGGCGGGAGAAAACCTCCCGCTTGGCCTCGCTGGGCTCGAGCCGGGCCAGGGTCCGATACAGGAACGCGGCGTCCGCCTCATCACGCATGTGATGCCGCCAGACAGCAAGAGTTCGCTCGCCTACAGGCTTATCATCCACTGTTCAGCGTCCGTGATCGGTGGGCTGCAGACCTCTGCGGATGGAAGCGTTCGAAACGCATCCATCGCCGTTCCGCAGGTTTCTAGTCTGTCGGCTGTGTGGGGGACAAGATGCGGAAAACTTCCGGTTGGAAGCAAACCCCAGCGTCGGCGTCGCGCGGAATAGTTGGACTATGGCTCGGGGGAATCTCCACCTGGGTGGGCTCCAGCAGCCGGGACATGCTGGACGCCAGGCGCTGATCGCCGAGATCCCATGCCCCAGGCTATCCTCCGAACTGGGCCGGTTGGCCGTGTCGGCGCGAACTTCTACTCGTAGCGCAAAGCCACCACCGGATCGACGCGCGTGGCGCGCCGCGCCGGTATCAGTGAGGCCACGATGCCGGTGCCGACCAGCACGACGGCGATGGCGACAAAGGTCATGGGATCCATCGCCCCGACCTCGAAGAGGAACTCCTGCAGGCCACGCGACAGGAGCGCTCCGAGACCCACGCCCAGCACCACCCCGATGGCCAACTGCCATAGTCCTTGCTTGAGCACCAGTTTGATCACGTCGCCGCGCTCGGCGCCCAACGCCATGCGTACGCCGACCTCCTTGGTGCGACGGCTGACGGCAAACGACATCACGCCGTAGAGACCGATGGCCGCCAGCAGAAGGGCCACGCCGCCGAAGATGACGAAAAGAGTGCCGAAGACCGAATAGAACCAGGTATTCTGCGCGATCGCCTGCTCGAGCGTCCGCACCCAGTAGATGGGCAGATTCTCGTCCACCGTGACCACTTCATCTCGCACCAGCGGCGCCAGCGCCATGGGATTGCCATCGGCCCGGGCCACCATGAACATGAAGCGGGCCACGTTCTGCGCCATCGGCAAGTAGAAGCCCTCCGGGAACTCGTTCTCGGGGCCGCCCATGAACAGGTCGGGCACGACGCCGACGATCGTGAGCCACGGCTCCTCC
>JASFLD010000610.1:0-3232 GCA_050118275.1 Gemmatimonadales bacterium | reverse complement strand
CCATGGCCGGCACGCGCCAGCCGCCCTCCCAGTTGGTGTTCTTCTCGCCGCGGAACGGGGTCGCGGCGGCATCGGGCCACGTGTTGTAGTGGGGGCCGTTGTCCGTGGAGTAGAAGACGATCGTGTTGTCGGCGATGCCGAGCTCGTCGAGCAGATCCAGGAACTTCCCGATGTGCATGTCGTGCTCGACCATGCCATCGGCGTACTCATCCTGGCCAGAGATGCCGCGCAGCTCCTCCTTCACGTGCGTCCGGAAGTGCATCCGCGTGCCGTTCCACCAGACGAAGAACGGTTGGCCTCGGGCGTGGGCGTCACGGATGAAGCGGATCGCGGCGTCGGAGGTCTCGTCATCCACCGTCTCCATCCGCTTCTTGGTCAGCGGGCCCGTGTCTTCGATTCTCTGAGTTCCGTCGGGCTGGGCCCAGGAGTGAATCACACCCCGGGGGCCGAATGCCTCGCGGAAAGTGCGACCGTCGGCCAACACCATATCGCCCGGGTAGTCCTCGTTCTCCGGCTCCTCCTCCGCATTCAGGTGGTAAAGGTTGCCATAGAACTCGTCGAAGCCATGGTTCGTCGGCAGGAACTCGTCGCGGTCGCCGAGGTGGTTCTTGCCGAACTGACCCGTGGCGTAACCCAGATCCTTCATGATCACCGCAATCGTCGGGTCCTCCTCGCGAAGGCCCTGGTCGGCGCCGGGCAGGCCCACCTTGCTGAGGCCGGTGCGGAACACGCTCTGACCGGTGATGAACGACGAACGCCCCGCCGTGCAGCTCTGTTCACCGTAGTAGTCGGTGAAGATCATTCCCTCACTGGCGATCCGATCGATATTGGGTGTGCGGTAGCCAACCATGCCCATGGTATAGGCGCTGATGTTGGACTGGCCTATGTCATCACCCCAGACTACCAAGATGTTGGGTCGGTCCTGGGCGCGGGGCGAGCCCGGCAACGCGACGAATGCCAGGAACGCCGCGATTGCTGGCCCCAGTGTTTTGAACTGCCGCATGAGCCTGAGCCTCCTGTAAAGAGTGGAATCGAGGATCGACGGGCACGATTTGTTCTTGTTACGAAGCGCCAAGAACGCCGATCGACCTTATTATGTATACCTTTTGTCCTGAATATAACATAAACAAAAGCGAAATCAAGGAACATTCCTCACGCACCCCAGCCGCTCCCCCCAGCCGGCTCCCAAAGCCTCAGGTATCCACGATTCGAGGCTCCAATCGGCGACGAGTTCCGACGTGAGGTCGCGTCGATGATACGACGGCCCTACGGGGTTTGTCGCACGCGAAGGGGTGCGGCGGCCGCCATGGCATGTGCGTATACGATGGCGGGGCCGGCGTGTCGCGATTCGCCGGCCCCGTCACTCGCTGAAGCTCAGAGCTCCATGTGCCGCTCGAGATCGAGCGGCGAGATGTAGAGCCGGAACCTGTCGTAATCGGCGAGCTTTGTTTCGAGCAGCTTGTTATGGATGTCCCCGCCCAGCGTATTGGGGAGCAACTCGCTGCCCTCGGCCACCTGGATCGCTTCGTAGAGATCGTGGGGCAAGGCCTTGACGCCCAGCCGCTCCCGTTCCACGGCATCCAGGTCGTACAGATCGGCCGTCATCGGCTCGGGAGCCGAGAGCTTGCGCTCGAGGCCATCGAGCCCGGCGGCCAGCATGACGGCGAAGGCCAGGTACGGATTGCAGGCCGCGTCCGGGAACCTCAGCTCGATGCGGGTGGCTATCTCCTTGCCCGGCTTGTAGAGCGGCACCCGGATCAATGCCGAGCGGTTCCGCTCGGCCCAGGCGATATAGACGGGCGCCTCGAAGCCGACGACCAGGCGCTTGTAGGAGTTGTACCACTGATTGGTGACCAGGGCCATCTCGCGAGCGTGCTCCAACACGCCGGCGATGAAATGTTTGGCATCCTGCGAGAGGTGGTAGCTCTCGTTCTTCGAGTAGAAGGCGTTCGTCTTCTCGTCTTTGAACAGCGAGAGATGGGTGTGCATGCCGCTGCCGTTCTCGGTGACGAGCGGCTTCGGCATGAAGGTCGCGTGAACGCCATTGCGCCGCGCGATCTCCTTCACCAGCCACTTGTAGGTCTGGAGCGCGTCGGCCATCCGGAGCGCGTCCTGATACTTGAGATCGATCTCGTGCTGGCTGGGTCCCACCTCGTGGTGCATATACTCCACGGGGATACCCATGGACTCGAGGGCGAAAACGGTGACCTCACGCAGGTCGTCGCCCATGTCCACGGGCACGATGTCGAAGTAGCCAGCCTTGTCGATGATCTCGGGGCTGGTGTCGTCCTTGAAGTAGTAGTATTCGGCCTCGGGACCGATGTTCATCCTGGCGAAGCCGAAGTCCTTCAGCCGGGACAAATTGCGCTTCAATACCTCGCGTGGATCGCTCTCGTAAGGGGTGCCGTCCGGGTTACGGATCTCGGCGATCATGCGGATCGCCCGCGAGCCCCCCATCTTGAACGGGATGACCTGCGCCGTCTGTGCGATGGGAAAGGCGACCATGTCGCTTTCCTGGATCCGTTTGTAGCCTTCGATCGATGAGCCGTCGAAACCCATCCCTTCCTCGAAGGCGCCTTCGATCTCCGGCAGCGTGACGGCGAAGGACTTGAGGAAGCCGAGTATGTCGGTGAACCACAGGCGAATCGACGTCACGTTGTGCTCCGAGCAGTAGTTCAGAACGTCGCCGGGGCTGCTCAGGTCCAATCCGTTTCGGCAGCCCATCTCGGCCACATAGGCTTCCATTTCGCCACGGAACCGCTCGACCTGTCCCAAGAAATCGTTCATCCGCATAGAACTGTGCCTCCCGCATGGTTGGGGCTTCGGGTTGCGTTGTGAAAAGGAAAACGGCGCGGCCGATGGCGCGCCCGGTTTCGAATCTATCAATCCGCCGGTCGACGGCTAGGGTCTCAATACATCCCCGATCCGGTACCGACAGATCCTCTTGCTGGATTGCGACGGCCCAGAAGCAAAGCTCAACTGGGATACCATCGACCGAGAGCGCTTGGCTCCCACCAGGCGCTCCTGGCCCGCCGCACCCGCGGCCCCCTGGGGCGAGAGCCACCGGAATACCGCTCCCTACTTCGTCCCCGTCTCGGCCGTAGAACTCGTCCCTGCCTCGTTCAGCTCGAGGGGAATCTCGACCTCTTCGCCCCATACATGGCGAGCGAACCACTGCCAGTTGTGCCACGTGGCGGCCAGCTGCTCCTTCGGCTTGCTGATGCCGTGACCG
>JASFLD010000609.1:0-3237 GCA_050118275.1 Gemmatimonadales bacterium | reverse complement strand
ATTCCCAAGCTCGC
Source organism: Gemmatimonadales bacterium (assembly GCA_050118275.1). Lineage (GTDB taxonomy): Bacteria > Gemmatimonadota > Gemmatimonadetes > Palauibacterales > KS3-K002 > JASFMO01. Next base: position 3,223 of record JASFLD010000609.1, on the reverse strand, counting down.
CACGAACATGATGCGGAGGTAGGGGAGGGCTTCGGCCTGTACCGAGGGCTCGGCGTTGACGAAGGTCAGCAGCCACGGCGACAGAGTCCAACCCAGCGGCGCCAGCACGCCCAGGGAGAGGGCGACGGAGGTGAGGAACGCCTGGTAGACCGACCGGTTGACCTTGTCGGGATCGCCGGCCCCGGCGAACCTGGCCACCAGGACGCCCATGCCGGTGTAGAGCGAGGTGATGAAGATGATGACGACCAGGAATATCTGCCAAGCGACGCCGATCGCGGCGTTGCCGGCGTAGCCCACGAAATGCCCGACCATCGCGTGGTCGACTACTCCCTGTAGGCCACCGATGATGTTCAGCAGCATGGTCGGCCAGGCGATGCGCCACACGGCCCGCGGGATGGGGCCGTCCACGATCGAGCGATCGAACCGCCCGGTGGGGTTGGGGCGTGTAGACATTACGCACGACGATCGCAAGCAGCGGGACTCGGGTCAAGACGGAGCGTCTCGCGGCGGCTATCGCCTCCGTCCCGTGGACCGGGTCCAGGACAGCGGAACGGTGGTATTCTCTGGGTCTCCCCAGCGACGAATCTGGGGCCGCTGCGTGCAGGCCTGGATCTCGCTTGGGCACATGTCGCTGCGGCCCACAGACCGTCCGATTCGTGCGTCAATGCACCCAATCACCGCTCTCCTCTCGAGCCCGCTGTCGCGGCATCGGCCAGCGGCGGTCGCCACCGCGGACCGAGCAAGAACATCAGGGCCTCTCTGATGGCGCTGAATCGTCGCTCGGTGAGACCGACGAAATCGGGCAACTGGCTGCGCGGGCCAGGGATCGTATGGCCGCCGCCGCGGATCGTGTACAGCCTGACCTCGAGTCCCGACCCGCCCGCCCAAGTGGCGCGGTCCACGCCCGTGCCGCCGGCCTCGCGGGGCGCCAGCGTCAGCGCGCTTGGTGCCTGGCGCAAACCGGCAAGCGCCGCGAAGTATTCGGCCGTCGCCCGGGTCGAGCGCACGTGCCCCAGCCGCGTCCCCCCAGGCGCCACCACCTCTCCACCGCCATACGGGTTCACTGGATCGGCCGTGCCGTTCACGATCATCACGGACACCGGACGACCGGATAGTTGGCAATCCAGTTCCTCTTCCACCGGTAGGCTGGCTGCAATAGCCGCGATCGCCGGGATCTCTTCCGGGATCTCCAGCGCCAGGCGATAGGCCATGTGCCCGCCGCCGGAGAAGCCGATGGCGTAGACCCGCGAGGGATCCGCCCCCAGTTCGCGTGTCAGCCAGGCCAGCATGGCGTGGACGAAACCGGCGTCGTCGATTCCGAGCCGGTTCGCCGACGACGGTGCCGGTGCACGGCAACCGTTCCAGTTCCCTTCGAAGCCTTCGGGGTAGACGGCGATGAAGCCTCTCTGCTCTGCCAGTCGCTCCAGCTCACCGCCCATGAAGCCGCGCAGCCGCGCGCCGCTGCCCCCAGAACCATGGAAGGCCAGGATCACCGGTGGCCGCTGAGCGGGATTCGACGGGACGTAATAGGTGAAGGATCGCTGGCGGCCGTCGACCTGTATCGCGGTTGCGATCAGCTCTGCGTGCTTGGCCTGGGCGACCTGTGATCGTGTCCTCGCGGGCTGGCTGCGGCACGCCGCCAGCAGGCCAGAGAGGGCGAGAAGCACGATAGCGGCGCCCCCCACGCTGCGGAGCCTATTGAGTGCGGGCGAGGCAAACGTGGTTGCAATGGTGACTGTGGCCCGAACCGTGCCGGGGCCCTCTTTCATATTCTTTTCGGTGATCGTCGCAATCATGATCGCCCTCCTGGCTGGTCGAAGTTTTAGTTCGTGCGTAGACCCTTGGTCTGCTCGAGGCGGCGGTCGCAGCTCGCGATTCGCCGGTGTCTGCACTGAAGATCGGGCGGATCGCAAGGTCCGTCATGAGGCGGCAGTCCCGAATTTCTGCTGGAATGTGCCCGCAGGATGGGTCCGGCGTCCCGGGTTGAGCGAATACGACATCGGTGACACAGGCATATGGCAATGTGAAGCAGGGGCGTTGCCATTACGGTGGAAGCGTGAGAGGCGGTCGTGCAGGACGATTGGGGCAGTCCCGCGTTGAGGCATGGAGGATCATGTGCGGCGTGGTTATCATAGCAGTGTCCGTCGACGCCCTTCCGATAGAACCTACATCTCGGGCTGTCCGTGGCGTTTCTCGGGCCAGACAATTGAACGAGCAACGCCAGGTAGCCCTGCCGATGGGGCTGAGTACCGGCAGGGAGAAGTGCATGGATGAATCCCTCCGCATAGAACTGTTCGGCGGCTTTCGCGCAACGTACCGAGGGAAGCTCCTGGCAAGCATCGATACTCCGAGGCTTCAGGCGCTTCTCGCCTATGTTGCTCTCCGGCGGGGCACCCCACAGCCCCGCCAACGCATCGCGTTCACATTTTGGCCGGACTCGACGGAGAAACAGGCCTTCACCAACCTGCGCAAGCTCTTGCATGTGTTACGCAAAGCCCTTCCCGATGCTGACCGCTTTCTCCGTGTCGAGACGAGGACTATCACCTGGTTGACTGACGGCCCGTCCACGCTCGACGTGGCGGCGTTTGAACGCTCGCTGGTTAGAGCCGAGGAAGCGCTGCAGCGCGCAAACAAGGACTCCGCCCAGGAATGCTTCGTGGAAGCGATCGAGCTATACCAGGGCGAGTTGCTGCCGGGGCTCTACGACGACTGGCTTGTGCCCGAGCGAGAGCACTTTCACCGGCAGGCAGTAAGTGCCCTGGAAGGTCTGACCGGGCTCCTGGAAAGTCGGCGCGACTACGCTGAGGCTATTCGCTACGGGGGACGGCTCGTGCAACTCGAACCCCTGCGAGAGCCGAGCTACCGGCTTCTAATGCGCTTGCACGCATTGCGCGGCGATCGAGCCGGGGCGCTGCGAATCTACCGGGACGCCTCACGCATCCTGTTGGAGCAGCTGGACACGGAGCCGGAGCCAGCCACGCACGCGTTATACGTTCAGCTTACGAAGGGTGAGCTGCCTCGAGCTGCGTCACCGGCGAATCGGTCTGAGGCCGGGATACCCTTGGTCGGGCGGCGGGCGGAATGGAACGACCTGCTCGCGGCCTGGAGCCTGGCATCGGAAGGCGCCGCTCATCTTCTGATCGTCACCGGCGTGGCCGGCATCGGAAAGACGCGTCTTGCGGAAGAACTGCTCACTTGGGCCGCCCGACAAGGAGTCGCTACA
>JASFLD010000608.1:0-3238 GCA_050118275.1 Gemmatimonadales bacterium | reverse complement strand
GGGCTCCTCGATGCCCTGTTGCCGCGCTTCGAAGCCCGACACCCGGGATACCGACTGCGCTACGTTGCGGCGGGCAGCGGCGAGTTACTGGCGCTGGGCGCGCGCGGCGACGTGGATGCGTTGCTGAGTCATTCCCCCGCCGCGGAGGAGCGCTTCATGGCGGCAGGCTACGGCGTTAGCCGTCACCCGGTGATGCAGAACGACTTCATCATCGTGGGACCGGCGGCAGACCCCGCCGGGGTGCGGGGTATGCCCGATGCCGCGGCCGCTCTCGTTCGCGTGGCGCGGGCCGGCGAGTCATTCCTGTCGCGCGGGGACGATTCCGGCACGCATCGCAAGGAACTGCAGCTGTGGGCGGAAGCCGGGATGCGGCCCGGCGGTCCCGGCTACCGAGAAGTCGGTGATGGAATGGCGGCGGTGCTGCGGGCGGCGTCCGACCTGGGTGCGTATGCGCTTTGCGATCGTGCCACTTACATGAACCTGCGCGGTACCCTGGACCTGGAGATTCTGGTCGAGGGCGATCCACGGCTTCTCAATGTGTACCACGTGATCGTGGTGGCGGCGACGCGAGAGCCCGAAGCGGCCGAAGCGTTCGCGCGCTGGCTCACGTCGGCGGACGGCCAATCGGCGATCGCGGCATACGGCCGGGACCGATTCGCTTCGTCTCTCTTCTATCCGGCGGCTGAAACTCCCTCGGACACGGGGCGGTAGTGTCGCCCGAGGCCGGCATCACTAGGAGAGCTTGCCTTGCTGGCTCGTGTCGATCTCGTCGCTCGATCCCTCCCGAAACAAGAATGCCTCGACGTTGCGGCGGAGGAAATCGCGCGCCTGGTCCGTTCTCACGTCCAGCGCGTAGTGGTTGATCAGCTGCATCTGGCGATGGAGCCACTCGCTCCAACAGACGCTGCAGATCTGTTTGTGAATCCTGGCACCCAATTCGTCTTTGAAAGGTGGCGCGGCCAATTGGGGGCGATCCTGGCCACAGCGGGTACACGAGATGGTCGACACGTTTTTGGCGGTCCTCCTGCGAGGGTTCAGCGCGCGGCTACTCGTTCGACGCGCCATGTCTTATTATCGCCTGAGCGAGGATGTGATTACGCGCTCGAGCGGGCCAAGTTCCCGCAGCCTGGTCACAACTAACCCGAACGGCGTGGGATGGCAACGGAAGAGTTGCGGCGCGTGACCGTGGTGCTCAACCAGCCCCAGGATCCAGTCAACATCGGTGCCGTGGTTAGAGGGATGAAGAACATGGGGCTGAGTCGGCTTCACCTCGTCCAGCCTGCCGACTTCGATCCCTATCGAGTCGAGGGCGTGGCGCACACCGGCCTCGACGTCATCGAGTCCGCCAGGATATTCGATCGGCTCGCGGACGGCCTCGCCGGGTCGAGTCTCGTGGTCGGCACGACGGCCCGGGGTCGGAGCGCGCGCCGCAACTATCGACGGCCGCGCGAAGCGGCCCGGGAAGTCGTCGACCGCGTGCGCTCGGGCCAAGATGTGGCGCTGCTGCTCGGCCGCGAAGACCGCGGATTGAGCAACGCGGACCTGGATCTTTGCGATCGCGTGGTAGTCATACCCACCCATCCCGAGCACTCCAGCCTCAATCTGGCGCAGGCGTTTCTCGTGATCGCGTACGAGATGTGGCTGGCGGCGGTAGGCGAACAACCGTTCAAGGCCCCGCGACGAGACACGTCGCGTGCCGGCCGGGATGAGCTGGAGAGTCTGTTCAAGGAGATCGAGGCGTCGCTGCGTGCGGTGGACTTCTTCAAGGCACACACCGTGACGCCGATCATGCGCACCGTCCGCGAAGCGTTGGGCCGTGCGGATCTCGACGAGCGAGAGGTCATGCTGTTCAAGGCCATGGCCTACGAGGTGCGCAATTACATGAAGCGGCACGGGCTCGGTGAATAAGCGCAGTCCTGGCGTGTACGGTAGTCCGGAGGCCAGCGGCTGGAGAGCATTGTGGAGATCGCGTTGGCAGAGAAGCTCGTAGAGAGCGAGCGGGCCCTGGTACAGCGGGCTCGCTCTGGAGACAGGAGCGCGTTCGGCGAACTGGTGAGCCGACATATGCAGCGTGCTTACTACATCGCTTTGGGGTTGACGGGTTCGCACGACGACGCGCTGGACCTGTCGCAGGAGGCGTTCGCTCGGGCTTTCCGCGCCCGGGCTTCGCTGGATCCGGATCGCCCCTTCTATGCCTGGCTCTATCAGATCGTAAGGAGGCTGTGCTTCAATTTCCTCCGCGATCGCGCCACGCGGCGGCGTCGGCTGGACGAGGCGACGCCGTGGCTGACGGAGCAAGCCGGCGCGCGGGCGGCACAGAGCGATCCGGCCAGAAGCGCGGAGAGATCGGAGTTGCGGGCCCGGGTTCAGGCGGCGATCGAGAAGCTGCCGGAGCGCGAGCGCGAGGTGCTCGTACTCAAGGAGTACGAGGGATTACGCTATCGCGAGATCGCGGAACTCGTCGGAGTCCCGATCGGGACCGTGATGTCGCGCCTATACTACGCCCGCCGAAAGCTAGCCGAGCATCTGGGAGAGGAATTGTGAGCGAGAAGGGAACGCAACCCGGCGGTGAGCGTGTCCGGCATCTGCTGATGAGCGGGCTGGACGGCGAGTTGAGCGCCGAAGAGCGTGAGGAGCTGGAAGGTCTACTCGCTGCGGACTCGAACCTGAGGGATGAATGGCATAGGATGTCGAAGGTGAAGGAGGTAACCCAGAGTATGGCGCTACGTAAACCGCCTGATGAAGTTTGGGAGGACTACTGGGCGTCGGTCTACAGCCGCCTCGAGCGGGGGGTCGGCTGGATACTGGTTTCGCTCGGCGGGATCGTGCTGCTCTCCTACGGGGCGTGGCGGGGGGTGCAGGCGCTGATCGCCGACGCGGAGATGCCGTGGTTCCTGAAGGGCGCGATCCTCGCGACTGCCGTCGGGCTGGTCGTGCTCTTCGTGTCGGTGCTTCGAGAGAAGCTCTTCGTCAGAGGTAGGGACCCGTACAAGGACGTTCAGCGATGATCATTACGCCTGCAGCGGAGATAGCCGGGTACACCGTGGTCAAGACGCTCGGTCTGGTGCGTGGCAATACCATACGCGCTCGGAACGTGGGTCGCGACATACTGGCGATCCTCAAGAACCTTGTCGGCGGCGAGATCGAGGAATACACGAAGATGATGGCAGAGGCGCGCGACCAGGCCATCGATCGTATGGTTGCAGATGCGCAGGAACTGGGGGCCAATGCGATAACG
>JASFLD010000607.1:0-3240 GCA_050118275.1 Gemmatimonadales bacterium | reverse complement strand
GCCTACGCATGCGCCATCATCGGATTCTCCTTTGTGGGCGGGGTCGCTCGCTTCTTCATGCGCGAGTTGCTGAATGGCATGAGCCGCCGCGTCGAGAACGATCTGCGCGACGACTACTTCGATCACTTGCTCAAACTGTCATCCGATTTCTACAGCCGCGTCCCGACCGGCGAACTGATGAGCCGCGCCACCAATGACATCCCGGCGGTCCGCATGGTCATCGGCCCCGCAATCATGTACCTGGTGAACACGGCCGTGGTTTCGGCCATCGCAGTGACGATGCTGAGCCTGATCGACGTGCGCCTGACGCTGCTGGCCGTCTTGCCGCTCGCCGCCGTCCCACCTGTCGTCATCTACTTCGGCCGCGAGATCCACAGGCGTTTCGAGGCGATTCAAGCTCAATTCGGTCGCATCTCGACCACCGCCCAGGAGAACCTGGCCGGGGCGCGCATCGTTCGTGCCTACGTCCAGGAAGCGGCGCAAGCGCTTGGGTTCGCCTCGTTGAACAAGGAGTACATGCAGCGGAATCTGCGACTCGCCCGTGTCTGGGGTCTGTTCCACCCCATGCTCATGTTACTCACCGGGTTGGGCGCCGTCATCGTACTGGGTATCGGCGGTCGCGACGTCATGATGGGGCGCATCACGATCGGCGACTTCGTCGCCTTCTTCTTTTATCTGCTCCAGTTGATCTGGCCGATGATCGCATTGGGTTGGGTCATCAACCTGTTTGAGCGCGGTGCCGCCTCGATGGGCAGGTTCCGCGAGATCATGGACGAGCGACCTTCGATCCGCGATCCGGAGGACCCGATCCCATTGCCCGAACCCCGTGGCGGGGTCGTCTTTCGCAATGTCTCGTTCCGGTACCCCGGTAGCGAACGCTACGTGCTGCGCGACATCTCGTTCTCCGTCGACGCTGGACAGACCGTCGCTATCGTCGGGCCCACCGGTTCGGGCAAGAGCTCCATCGTCGGGCTCATTCCGCGCCTCTACGACCCCGATGCAGGCGAGATACTGCTCGACGACATACCGATCAGTCGAATACCTCTCGATCAGCTGCGCCGCGCGATCGCGATCGTGCCGCAGGAACCGTTTCTCTTCTCGGAGACGCTGGAGAGCAACATCGCGTTCGGTCTCGAGGATGGGCGAAACCAGGACGTCATCGAGGGGGCGGCGGCGATCGCTCAGCTGGCCGAGACCATCGTGGATTTTCCGCAGGGCTATCAAACCCAACTCGGCGAGCGGGGGATCAACCTGTCGGGCGGCCAGAAGCAGCGGGCGACTCTAGCGCGGGCGCTCACTCGCGACGCGCCCGTCCTGATCCTGGACGACGCCCTGTCGTCCGTCGACACCCAGACCGAGATGCGGATACTCGCGGGACTACAAGACGTGCTGCGTCGGCACACCAGCTTCATCGTGTCGCATCGGGTGACGGCAGTGAAGGATGCCGACCTGATTCTCGTCATCGATGATGGAGCGATCGTCGAGCGCGGAGCCCACTCGCAACTGATCGAGGCTGACGGGACGTACGCCCGCCTGCTACGGCGGCAAATGCTCGAAGAGAGCCTCGAGGTCGATTCGGGAAGCGACCTGGCCGGGAGCGCTCGGCCCTGAGGCGAGCCGGACACACGGATCCTGTCTCAGCTACGCTCAACAAATATGGCCCGCACCGCCCGGACCGGTTCACGACCGCGAGCTCTCGCCACGACGTAGAGGGCGTAGAGGCCCGGCGAGAGATCGGCCGGCAGATCAACAGCCAGCAAACGAGGCCAGATTCGGGTGTAGGCCGGAACGACCTCCTCCCACCTCAATCTCAGCACCGGCCGCTCGCTCAACGGCACGTCCTCCAAGCGCTCGAGCAACTCGCCTTCGCCCACCTGCTGCAGGACCAGGTAGAGCGAGATGGTCTCCGCCTCGAGGCCCAGTCCGTAAAGCTCCCAGTACAGACCGATCTTCGCCCCGGCTCGGGCCCGCAGCGAGCCGAGTGCTCGCGGTATGGCGGCCTCGAGCGTGCCGGACAACGGAGAATCGTGCGATGTGACCAGAAGGCTGGAGATCGCGAACTGGAAATGGTCGAGAGCCGTGGGACGCAGCCCATAGCGCACCCGAGCCGCACGCCGCATCTCGCTGGAGAACAGCTCGAAGCTAAGCAAATGAGGTACGGCGGGCTACCGTCACGCTCAGGACACCGCGAGCTTCCGCTCCATCGGGTCTAACGACTATTGGCTCGCTCGACTCGTCACGAGCGAGGAACAGGGCGGCTTCGACTGGTATATCCCGCCAGACGGGATCCGCGGTTTGGTCGAACGCGGCGACGATGACCGCCGAGTCGCCGCGCGGGAAAACTGCGACCTGGTGCTCCAACGCGTCAAACTGCGACACGTAGGCAGGAGCGTAGGTCTCGAATGGAGTCGTCGAGCCGATGGACCATTCGCCCGGTCGGATAGAGCTGGGATCGCGAAGGAAGCGCGAGCGCGGCAGAAACTGTCTCCGCTGTCCGGCGTACACGGCCGCGACGTTCCGTTCGTTCCGTGTTTCTCCGTTGACGACCCAACCTATCGGCCAGCCGTGCCTCAAAACGATCTGTCGGAGCGTCTCACCAGCGCCCAGTCCGTGTCCCCCCGGTGCCCGACTCTGCAGCCAGCAGATGACATTACGCGCCATGTGCTCGGTTCTCCGGTCATTCACCGGTGTAAGATAGAGCGGGTCAGCGAGCCACCAGAACCTCCGTTCGAGCGAATCGCGGCGGAAGCCGGACGACGTGTCGTAGGTCGCTTTCAGTTCGCCATCCAAGAACGGTGCGATGTCCGTCCACCACCCCCTTCCATGTACGGGCATGTCCCGCAAGGCTGACGTGAAAAAAGAGTCGGCGCCCTCGAAGTCTTCCATGACGTGCAGAACGTAGCCCGCCAGTGCCTCGCACCACCAACGCGTGGTCAGGCCGCACCGTCGAGCGAGCCCGAGAGCCTCTCTCGAGCGACCCGCCTCCACCAGGTAGCGGACCCGCTGGCTCATGATGAAGTGATCACCGGGAAGCGACTCGGAAGCGACCGCCAGCCCGCGCAGCAGAGCTCGCCTGGCCGAATCGACGGCGAGGGGTTCGCGAAGAGCGGCCAGGCTCTTCTCCACATAGGACAGACAGGTCCCGCCGATCCGCTCGTCGCAGCGATAGCGTGTCCGGCCTCGCGGAAAATTGCGCGCGCGTAGTCGCTCGAATTCCCGCACCCAAACTCGGGCCGTGTC
>JASFLD010000606.1:0-3242 GCA_050118275.1 Gemmatimonadales bacterium | reverse complement strand
ACTCGACCAGCATCGGGCGACCCCAACGGGGCCGACTGCGCTCTTCTGAGCAACTGCGCAGCGGGCCCGGCTACCGCGTCCGCACGCCGTCACGCGCCTACGGGACCAACGAGGCGGTCGAGTTCATCAACCGGGTCTTCGGCCGCGTCCACCAACGGTACCCGGAGGCGCCAACGCTGGCCATCGGCGACTTGAGCTACCGCCGAGGGGGCCGCATGCGCCCCCACATCAGTCACCAAAGCGGCCGGGACGCCGATATCGCCTACTACACCGTGGGGCGAGAGAGCGACGACGGCTTCGTGGTGGCCACACCCGAGAACCTCGACGTGCCCCTGACCTGGTATCTCTTGAAGTCGTTCATCGACACCGAGGCTGTGCAGTACGTCTTCGTCGATTACGAGCTCCAGGCCGTGCTCTACGAGTATGTCGAACGGCGGGGTGCGACGCGAGAGGAGCTGGAGCGGTGGTTTCAGTATCCGCGCGAGAACACGACCGCGGGCCTCCTGCGCCACTCGCGCGGCCACGACGACCACTTCCACATTCGATTTCGCTGTCCGCGCTCCGATGAACGCTGTCGCGACTAGACCGTGCCTGGAGGTGGCGCGCTGTACCTGATGATCGACAACTACGACAGCTTCACCTACAACCTGGTGCAGCTATTCGGCATGCTGGGCGTGTCGATGACGGTCCGGCGCAACGACGAGATCGCCGTTGACGACATCGCCCGGCTCGCGCCCCGCGCCATCGTCATCTCCCCAGGCCCCTGCACCCCCGACGAGGCTGGCATCTCCCTGCAGACCATCGAGCGCTACCTGGGCTCCATCCCCATCCTGGGGGTGTGCCTGGGGCATCAGGCCATCGCCCAGGCGTTGGGTGGCCACATCGTGCGGGCCGAGCGGGTGGTGCACGGAAAGACGTCAGTCATCTTTCACAACGCCAGTGGCATCTTTGCGGGTATCCCCAACCCCTTCGAGGCGACCCGCTACCATAGCCTGATCGCCGATGCCGAGACCTTGCCCAAAGAGCTCTGCGTCACGGCCAAGACCTGGGAGGACGAGGTGATGGCGGTCCAGCACAAGGCGCTGCTCTGCACCGGCGTGCAATTCCACCCCGAATCGGTGTTGAGCGTCGACGGACCCGCCATGATGAAGAACTTCGCGGCGCTGGTGAACGAATTCTGGGACGCCACGGAGTAGTCGTGCTCAAGCCGTACCTCAAACGAATCGCCGCCGGCGAGCACTTGGATTCCGAAGAGATGGCCGCCGCCATGCGGGTGATCATGTCGGGGACGGCAGATTCGACGCAGGTCGCGGCGTTCCTGATGGGGCTGCGCATGAAACCCGAGACCGTCGACGAGATCGTCGGCGCCGTCCGGGTGCTGCAGGAGCACTGCAAGCCGATCGATCTCGGCGGCGTGGAGGCCGTCGACACCTGTGGGACGGGCGGCGACGGCCTGGCCACCTTCAACATCAGCACGGGCGCGGCCTTCGTCGTGGCCGGAGCGGGCGTTCCCGTGGCCAAACACGGCAACCGCGCCGTCTCCTCGAAGTCGGGCAGCGCCGATCTGCTCGAGGCGCTGGGGGCCGCTATCGACATCCCCCACGATCGGCTCCCGGACGTGCTCGCTGAGAGCGGCTTCTGCTTCTTCTTCGCTCCTGCCCACCACGCCGCCGCGCGGCACGTGGCGTCGGTGCGACGCGCCCTGGGGCTGCGCACGCTCTTCAACCTGATCGGACCGCTGGCGAGCCCGGCCCGGGTGCCCTACCAGGTGGTGGGGGTGTTCGCCGACCGTTGGGTCCGGCCCCTAGCCGAGGCGCTTCGAACGCTGGGGGCCAAGCGGGCCGCCGTCGTTCACGCCGAAGATGGCATGGACGAGGTCTCACCCACGGCCTCGACGCGGATCGCCGTCTGGGACGGCGACGAGATCACCGAGGAGGTCGTCGATCCCCGCGATCTGGGCGTGACCGTCTGCCAACTCGACGACCTCCGCGGGGGTGGACCCGAGGAGAACGCCGACGCGCTTCGGGCCGCGCTGAGAGGGCAGGGGAACCCCCACTTGGCCGCCGCAATGCGAATCAACGCCGCGCTCGCGCTCCGCGTCGCGGGGGCGGCCACGAGTTGGGACGACGCCCTCGATGCCGCCGGGCAGAGCCTCTCCGGGGGCGCTGCCCTGGAGTGCCTCGAGCGCTTCGTCGGCGCGTCTCGGCGGGCTCGGCGCGCCCCAACGGTGATCACCTGAGGGACGATCGCTCTCTGGAGGACCCTTGTCCGACTTCCTACGCGAGGTACTCGAGGTCAAACGCGCCGAGGTGGCCGAGCTCTACCGCTCGGGGGCCCGCGGCTCGCACAAGCGCCAGGCGCTGACGATGCCCTTGCCCCCGTCGTTCCACGATGCGCTCCGCGTCCCGCCCCGGCGCTTCGCCGTCATCGGGGAGATCAAGCGCGCCTCGCCCTCGGCCGGGGACATTCGTCCCGATCTGGACGCCGGCGAGCGGGCCAAGCTCTACGAGTCCCTCGGGCTGGCGGCGGTGTCAGTGCTGACCGACGAGCACTGGTTCAAGGGCCGCCCCGAAGACATGCTGGCCGCGGCCCAGGCAACCACGCGTCCGGTGCTCTGCAAAGACTTCATCATCGATCCCGTACAGATCGAGCGCGCGCGCGCCTACGGTGCGTCGGCGGTGCTGCTGATCTGCGCGCTGCTGGACGACGACGCGCTCCGGACTCTGATCCGGACCGCCCGGCGCCTGAGCCTCGACCCGCTCGTCGAGGTTCACGACTCGCGCGAGCTGAGCCGGGCCCTCGACGTCGACGCCCGCATCATCGGCGTCAACGCTCGCGACCTGCGCACGCTGGAGGTGGACTTGAACGTCCCCCGGCGTCTCGTCCACCGATTGCCGGAGTGGACCATCAAGATCGCCGAGAGCGGTCTGCGCGACCACGACACCCTGGTCGAGCTCAGCGAGGCGGGCTTCGACGCCTTCCTCATCGGCGAGTACCTCTCCAGCGCCGACGATCCGGCCTCCGCAGTCGACGCCTTGATGGGCGAAGACCTTGCCGACTGAGCCCTTCATCAAGATCTGCGGCGTTCGCGATCGCGCGGTGCTGCGGGCGGCCGTCGAGGCCGGCGCTACCGCGCTGGGATTCAACTTCGTGGAGAGCAGCCGGCGCTACCTCGGCCTCGAACGCGCCAGGGCCCTGCTCGACTGGGCCCGCCAGCACCACGAGTCGCTGCCCACTCTGGT
>JASFLD010000605.1:0-3242 GCA_050118275.1 Gemmatimonadales bacterium | reverse complement strand
CCCAGAACGATGGCGCCGGCGTCGAGCTTCCCGACGCGGGCGCGGGTAACCGCATCACCGGGAACTCCATCGACGGCAACGGCGGCCTGGGGATAGACCTGGGCGCCGACGGCGTGACGCCGAACGATCCCGGCGACGTCGATACCGGGCCCAACGACCTGCAAAACTATCCCGACCTGGTGGCGGCCATCCCCCTGGTCGGCCAGGTCTATCTGGAAGGCGCATTGAGCAGCCGGCCCAGCACGACTTACCAGCTGGAGTACTTCCTCGGTGACGCCTGCAATCCCACGGGCCACGGCGAAGGAAGCGAGGCGATGGGAGCGGCCAGCCTCACCACCGGCGGCGCCGGCACAGCCGACATCCAGACGACGTTGAACGAGACCGTACTGCCCGGCGACATCATCACGGCGACCGCCACCGATCCTGGCGGCAGCACGTCCGAGTTCTCGGCCTGCATCACCGCCACGACCTTCACGTTGACTCTGTCACCCGACAGCGTCGTCGTCACGCGCGGCTCCGAGGCCAAGTACGCGGTCGACCTGACAGCGGTGGGTGGCAGCTTCGACGTGCCCGTCCAGCTCGACTGCGACGGACTCCCCGGCCTGACCGAATGCTCCTTCGCGCCCGCTACCGTAACGCCGGGCGCCGGGGTGCGCTCGATCCTCACCGTGACGACGACGGCGCCTTCGGCCTCCACTGCCCGGGCCACAGGCGGGTGGGATGCCCGGGCTCTCGTACCCGCTCTGGCCGCGCTGGCCATCGGGCTGCTGGGACTGATCGCCGTCCGGCTCCGGCGGCTCGAGACCACGTCAGAAGGGCCCAAGTGGGGCGAGGCGGCCCCGGGCCGCTATCTGGTCACGGGCGCGGCGGTCACCCTCTGCCTGGGGCTGGCCTTCTTCGCCGGCTGCGGCGACGGTAATGGGACGGGGCCCACCGACGGCGGGACGCCCACCGGCCGATACGAGTTCACAGTCAGCGCGACGGCAGGCCCGCTGGAGCGAGTCGAGACGGGGCTACTGGTCGTGCGGTAGAAAGGGCTGAACGTTGAATAACGAGCAAGGAATGACGAATTACGAGGGATAGAGACGGGCGCGACGGCAACGGACGCGGCGCGTTGGCTATCTTTGGGGGTGACGGCGCACAAGACCCCAATTAGGATCGCGCGGAGGGCGGGAGCCGGCGCGAGATCAGATGAGGATTGAAGTCATGACCAGAACGTATATCGGCGCGGCGCTGGCGTTAGCGATGATGATGCCGACGGCGGCGCGGGCCCAGACGGTCACTTACACTGTCAACTCGACAGCCGACACCGATGACGGCGTCTGCGACGCGAACTGCACGCTGCGCGAGGCCATCGCCGCAGCCAACGCCGGCCCGAGCCTCGACACCATCGCCTTCGCGATTCCCGGGCCGGGAACGAAGCGGATCGAGCCCCTCGCGCCGCTCCCCACCGTCGTCAACCCCGTCGTGATCGACGGTACGACGCAGCCCGGCCACGTGGAGACGCCGCTGATCGACCTGCTCGGCGCCTCCGCCGGCGCGGGGACGGTCGGTCTGACGCTGAGCGCCGACGGTTCCACGGTGAAGGGACTGCGCGTCCGCGGCTTCGCGACCGGTATCCTGATCGACGGCGGCGCCGGCAACGTGATCGGCGGCGAGGCGGCCTCGCAGTCGAACGAGATCATCGACAACGGCGGCGCCGGGGTGCGCATCACCGGGGCGGCGGCGACCGGGAATCGAGTGCAGTGGAACACGATCGCCGGGAACGGCGGTCCCGGCGTGACGCTGCCCGACGCGGGAACCGGCAACGCCATCAGCTTCAACTCGATCTCGGAGAACGGCGCGCTGGGCATCGATCTGGGCGACGATGGGGTCACGCCGAACGATGCCGGCGACGCCGACACGGGCCCCAACGACCTCCAGAACTATCCCGTCATGGACAAGGCCGTGTTCGGGGTCAACCGGGCCGAGGGCACGGTCAACACGCGACCCAACACCGATCTGACCGTCGAGTTCTACTCGAGCGAGGACTGCGACGCGACGGGCCACGGCGAAGGGCTGACCCTCCACGGCTTCACCGACGTGACGAGCGACGCCGCGGGCGATGCCGAATTCAGCTTCACCCTGGTGGGAAATGTCCCGCTGGGCCGCCAGGTCACGGCGACGGCGACCGATGCGGACGGTAACACCTCCGAGTTCTCGAACTGCACCGCCGCCACGACCTACAGCATTTACGCTTCGCCCGACAGCGGCCTGGTCTGGCGGGGAGGCTCGGACGAGTACGCCGTGTTCGCGACCCCGGAAGGCGGCGCCTGGGGCCAGCTGATCACGATGAGCTGCGCCAACCTGCCGGGAGTGACGACCTGCGAGTTCACCCCCGACACCTTCACGCTGGGGGCGACCGAATTCCGTTCGAACCTGGTCGTGACGACGACGGACCTTTCCCAGTCGAGTGCGCCCGTGATCGGAGGCGGGACCGGACCGGCAGCGATCCTGGCGGCGCTGATCGTCGGACTGGGGCTGCTGGGCCTCGCCGTCGCGTCCGCGCCGGCGCGTCGCACGGCTGGGCGCGCGCGCCGCTTGGGCCTGCGGGTCGCTGCGCTGGCTGTTGTGGTCTTCGGGCTGGCGTTCTACACGGCGTGCGGCGACGATGGGACCACGGAGGTGATCGATGCGGGCACGCCGCGCGGCAAGCACACCTTCACCATCGTGGCCACATCGAACTCGCTGGTGGCGACGACGTCCGCGATCCTGGTCGTGAACTAGCGACGCCGGCGGCGGCGGTCGCCATCCACGGGCCGGGACGATGATCAGGCTGGATCGAGCCGCGTTCGAGGAGGTCGTGCGGCGCGCGCTGGACGAGCTGCCGGAGGAGTTCGCCGAACGGCTCGAGAACGTTTCGATCGTGGTGGAAGAGGAGCCCGACCCGGAGGACCTGATCGCCATGGGCCTTCATCCGCAGCGCGATCGGGACGAGCTGTTCGGCCTCTACCAGGGAACGCCGCTGATCGACCGGGACAGCGGCTACTCCGACCTACCCGACCGAGTGGTCATCTACCGGGGCCCGATCCTGCGCTCCTGCGATAGTCGCCGCGAGGTCCTCGATGAAATCCGCGACACCGTGATCCACGAGCTCGGTCACCACTTCGGGCTGAGCGACGAGGAGATGCCCTACTAGAATTTCGAACAGCCAATAGCGATCAGCCAATGATGAAGGGCTGTTCTTGGATATTCGACAGTCG
>JASFLD010000604.1:0-3254 GCA_050118275.1 Gemmatimonadales bacterium | reverse complement strand
CCCCTTCGTCTCGGGGAAGCCTCGACAACGAACCCGACGCCGCAGACGCCGGTGCGATGCGCGCTCCGAAGGGCAGGCTCCGCCGAGTCCTGGTTGCCACGACCGGCTATGCCGTCATCGCCGGGATCACGGTCGCGCTGCTGCTGTCGATCGAGGCCGGCGCGCGCCTGTACGCCTACGTGCTGGGGAATCCGGCCGACGCACGCTACGGCTTCTCCACGGCCAGGGAATGGCGCGATCCCGGCATCTCCTCGCCGCGGTTCCACGCCCTGGTCAGCGACCGATACGCGGACTTCGGCAATTACTACGCCTATGCCGGATTCCCGGATCCCGAGCGCATCCCGTGGACCGACGAGCCGGTGCACATCAACCGCTTCGGTCTGCGCGGGCCCGATTTCGAGATCGCCAAGAAGCCCGGAACCTTCCGGCTCGTCACCATGGGCGAGTCGTCGACCTTCGGCTTCATGGTTGACGACGGGCAGACCTATCCGATGCGCTTGCAGGAGATTTTCGACCGGCGTCTGGGCGATGGTCAGGTCGAGGTGATCAACGCCGGCCTGCCGTACTACACGACCGAGGACATGTCGATTCTCCTGCAGCAGCTGGTAGCCGACATGAGTCCGGACCTGGTGACCTTCTACATCGGCTACAACGATTCGACCTGGCTGACCCGTTTCCTGCTCGAGCAACGGATGCGGCAGAACGCCGGGGGGTTTCGCGCCGCGGCGATCGACGCCCGCATATTTCTGGTGCAGCACAGCTTGGTGGCGAGCAAGGCGGCCCGGTGGGTGGACGCCCGGCTGCGCCCGTTCGTCATCACCGATCAGGCGTTCTCTCCCCTCGCCGGGCAAGAGGCTCGGGAGCTGCTCGCGACGGTCGTCGATGAGTTCTCCCGCCGCGTCCTGGCCCTGCACCGCCAGGCCTGCTCGCTGGGCATCGATCACGCCTTCGCGACCGAGCTGCATGCCCCCCTCAACATGTGGGACGGAACGATGCAGCCGGGCGACGACCCCTTCGATTTCCTGGTTCCGGAAGCGCGCGAAGGCGACTACTACAACTACGCCGCGACGCTGAGTGCCAAGCTGGACGGCGCCGGCTTCGACCTTCCGGTCGAGGTGTTCTGGTTCGCCCAATACCGGGTCAACGAGTGGCTTCTCGATCAGGAGACGTTGCACCCGCTCGACTTCGTACGGCGGGCCGACGGAGACTGGAACCTGCTCTCCACACTCATTCACCTCAACGCGCAGGGCAACGAGGCACTGGCCGGTTTCCTCGCCGATTCCCTGCAGGGCGCCATCGCCGCACGCGACACCACGACGATCCGAGCTAGCTGTACCGGATCTTGACCGGCCCGCTCAATCGTCGGCGAAGGTCGCCAGGACCGTGTAATCGGCGCTCAGGCCGCCGACAAGAGGCAGGTCGCCGTAGCGTAGCCAGGCATGGCTGGAGACCTTCCGGTCGTCTTCACGCCGCACACCCAGATACAAGGTGCTGCGCAACCCACGGCGTTGGAGCATGACCTTCGCGGTCACGGCGCGCACCAGGCAGCGACTGTGCCACGGCAGCTTGCGCGCCATGAGGCTCACCGCCCAACCGATGCGGCGGGCGTCGGCGAGCTGATCGGCACTCCCCCGCCGGGAAGGCTCCTGCACGGGGCGACCGAGCCGGGGCGCAATCCAGCGGAACGGCAGGACGAACAGGGCCAGCTTGTACCAGGACAGACGGAGCGCTGCTTCGAGCAACAGCGCGCGACGGTCGGGAGGAATCCCACGTAATCGAACCAGCCACTGCATCGACGTTGCCCCTGGCGCCGGCGGCCCTCAACGGGCGAATGAGCACATGGATCGTAGCATCGGCCTTCTGCTATCGTCAGGCTGGTTTCCGGCTGATCCGCGATGGGGCAGCGGTTGATGAGGTTCGAACCCGATATCGTCGATCGCGCTCTCGTCGCCTGCGCGAGCGGCGAACCCGACGACCCCGGCCCGGCCGCCGACCTGCTGCATCTTCCCGATGACTGCTGGGAGGAATTCACTGCCCGCTGCAGGGCGCAGCGCCTCAGCGCGATCGCTTACTCGAGAATCGCCTCGGCGGGCCTGCAAGCCGAGATCCCCCCGGCGACGCTCGAGACCCTCCGCCGACGCTACCGAAACAACTCCATCCGCAATCTCTGGCTGCAGGAGGCGATTCACTCCGTCGTGTCCACCTGCCACGAAGCCGGGATCGAGGTGATCCTGCTGAAGGGGGCGTACATCGCGACCCGCGTGTACGACAACCCCGCGCTGCGCGAGATGGGCGACATCGACCTTCTGGTGCGCCAGGCGCAATTACACGACGCGGTACGACTGCTCCAAGAACACGACTTCCGCTCGGAAGAGCCGCTGCCCGACGAGTTCGCGGCGCATATCAGCAGCGCCAAACACGTCCCCCGCCTGCACAGAGCCAAGGCCGCCGTGGAACTCCATTGGACGATCTTCCGGCCGAACCGAAACCTGCCCATCGAGATCGACGGGCTCTGGCAACGCGCGATTGCAACGAACGTCGCCCGCGTGGACACCCTGGTGCTGTCTCCGGAAGATCTGCTGCTGCACGTCTGTGGGCACGCGACCTACGATCACCGCTTCCAGTTCGGGCTCCGCCCGCTCGTCGATATCGATCGCCTGATCCGCGCCTCGGACGATGGGATCCACTGGCCGACGTTCATCGAACGCACCGGCACCTGGGGATGGCAACGTGGCGTCTACCTGGCCCTCTACCTGGCCCGGGAGCTGATAGGCACCCCCCTGCCCGACAACCTTCTCGAGGCTTTGGCGCCGCTCTCGGCCACGCCGCAAGTCATCGACAGCGCCGCACGAATGGTGTTCACCGACCCGTCCGACTCCCGCGCCCTGCACCTCAACGTCGTGGATTGGCACCACGGAACCCTCGCGCAGCGCGTGCGCCTGCTCTACGAGCGGATGCGCTGGCATCCGGAGCACGTCGAGCCGACGGTGGCCTACTACGCCCGCCACATTCCTTCGCTCTTCCGCCGGCACCTGCCGAACATCCTGCGGCTCTCGGTCGGCAATCGCTCGACCCGGCGACTGGCGGACGGCAAGCGAACCCTGGCGGCGTGGCTGCAAGAGGACGAGCACTCTTGACGTCGGCGATCGAATTCCGTTATCGTCGGGAACTCCCGTGCCCGTAAAAGGGGCCTTTCGACCAATTCTGCGAGGGAAGACGATGAAGAAGCAGATCGAAGAAGAGCACGACGAGCA
>JASFLD010000603.1:0-3258 GCA_050118275.1 Gemmatimonadales bacterium | reverse complement strand
GTCTGTCCGTGCAGCCGCAGATTCAAAGTATACGACTCGTCGGTCAACGCCTCGCGATCGACCAAGAACGTCAGCTCCGCTGCCGCGTCACCCAGCTGCCGCGCCGCAAAGCCGCCAAGCAGCCACCCGTCGTCGTTGACACCCTGGTTCAGCTGCGGATTCAAGCCCACGGCCAACAGCGAATCCCGCTCGGCCACGTTGTACCAGAACAGCGTCCACGTGGTGCCCGAAGCCTCGCCCAACAGGCGTACGCCATCGAAGGAGCGGCCGGTGTTGCTCCAACCGACCGCGCCGATCAGCCTCTCGTCCGCCAGCGCGAACTCCTGACGGCCCAGCCGCGCACTGAATGCCTTGGTGCGGCCGAGCTCGGCGTAGCCCTGGTGCAAGTCGAAGTTGTCGGCGTCCGCATCCGTGAGCGTGTTCGATTCCGTACCCCAAGCGCGCGCGTCCTGCAGTTGCAGATAGACCCCCATCCAGTCCAGCAGACTGGCGTCGACGCCGCCGCGGATGCGCGATAGCGTCGCGAAGTCGGCATCGACACCTACCGTTCGGTGGTCGGCTTCGCCGCGCAAACGTAGCTGACCATCGAAGCGGAAAGTCGGATACCCTTCGGCGCTCTGACCACCGAGCGGAGTGGGTAGCGAGAGAAGGAACGATACAGCGGCCGCGCACCAGGCGACCGAATCGCGTTTGATCCTCGAGCGACTGGACATTCCCCCTCCACGGCGATCCGTTCGCAACGGAGATGTCGTGTGAGACGGCAACCTATCAGCGTACAGGCCCCAAAGAAAGAATCTACGAGAGCGCACAATGACCCCGGGGGTTGTGGAGCGGGCGAAGAGGCTCCCAAATTGACCTGGTTTGAATCTGCGAATACGGGATGCCAGGCCGCATGTCACGGGTGCTTACTGAGGCCCTCGAGGGCGAGCGCTCGCCATCAACGTTCCCAAAGTCCTCGGCTTCACCGATGCCATCGACCTGCTCAGCGCCGAAGATCTGCAGTGCGTCAGCCCCGGTATGCACCGAGGCTGGGAGGACCGGCGCTTCTCCTGCCGGCGCTCGCGCGCCGCGGCTCAAAAAGCCATCGGCGTTACACTCACGGCGCAAGACCAGGAGCAGTTGCTGCTCCTCGCTGCGTATCGCAACCGACTGTTTCGCTGTTCGCCACCCGTCCGCGTCGTGCCCGGTGAAATACTCTCCGCCTTTATCAGCTTGGAGACTCTGGTCAACGGCCTGCTGACCGCCGTCGCGTAGAGCTGAACCGGCGACCCAATAAGAGCGTCTCTCGCGGCGTCGCCGTCGCCGACTCCGAGCGGTCCGCTTGTGGCACTCGGTTAGCTTGGCGGGAAGGAAACAGGCGTGCCGCAACTCTTGCGCGCGGGCAGCGGAAACCGTCACTTGACCGGCGCCTCAACCGCTATATCGACACACCTACGACCCCCAACGCAACCGAGGAAGGAGTCGAGATGCGATCCAGACGACTTTCGTGTGCCGTGTGCTGGCTGACGCTGCTCGCCCTGTCGGCGTCCGCGGCGCCGGTCGCAGCCCAGCACAACCCCGACAGAGGAAGGTCGGTCAGATCCGCCAATTGGGAGCTCGCCGCTCGCTTCGCCCCCTATAAGATGGAGAAGCTGATCTACAGCACCTCGGTCAACCCACGTTGGATCGAGGGGAGCGAGCGTTTCTGGTACGAGTGGGACACTTCGGACGGGAAGTTCTATTACCTGGTCGACCCGGCGAATGGCACCAAGCGGCAGGTCTTCGACAGGGACCGAATCGCGGCGGAGTTGACCCGCATCACCAAAGATCCTTGGGATGCCCAACATCTACCGATCCGCAGGATCAAGTTCATCGACACCAACACGCTCCAGTTCGAGGTCGAGTCTTCGCAGGAAGAGAAGATCGAGACCGTCGAGCAAGAACAAGAGGAAGAGGAGCAAGAGCAGCGCCAGGAGGAACGGCGGACCGAGCGAGAACGTACCAAGAAGAAGGTGTTCCATTTCGAGTTCGACGTCCGCACCCAGACGCTGCGCGAACTGGAGGACTGGGAGGCGCCGGACAGCCACCCGTCGTGGGCCAGCGTCTCGCCCGACGGCCGCTGGGTCGTCTTCGCCCGCAATTACAACCTCTACATGATGAGCGGCGACGACTACCAGAAGATCCTCGACGCGCGCCGTGGCAAGGAGGGGGCGGAAGGTGGAGGTAGCCAATTCCGATTCCAGCAGGAAGGCGAGCAGCGAGAGACCGAAGCCGACAAAGCAGAGCAAGAGGTCGAGGTCGACGAGATCCAGCTGACCGAGGACGGCGAGGAGTACTACAGCTATGCCGTCGGCGATCGCGGAATGACCGACGACGAACGCGAGAAGAACAAGGACAAGCGGAAGCGTGCGCGTATCGTCTGGTCCAAGGACTCGAGCCGCTTCGTCGTCGAACGAAACGACCAGCGAAAGTCCGGTGACCTCTGGGTGATCCATTCGACCGGCAACAAGCGGCCCCAGCTCGAGACCTATAAGTACGACATGCCGGGCGAAAAGAACGTCACACAATCCGAGCTACTTGTCTACGACCTAGAAGCGCGCAACATGGTGAAAATCCAGGCCGAGGCCTTCAAGGATCAGAGCCTCTCGGTCTCGACGGCACGCCAGTTCATCTATCCCGACAGCGACGAGCCACGGCGCGCGCTGTGGCTATCCGACAACAACCAGGACCTCTATTTCACGCGCAGCAGCCGTGACCTGCACCGCATCGACGTCTGCGTCGCCGACGCGGCGACGGGCGAGGTCCGGGTGCTGATCGAGGAACGGCTGAACACCTACGTCGAAGAACAGCGGCTCGAGCTACTGGGGTCGGGTGACATGATCTGGTGGTCGGAGCGTGATGGTTGGGCACATCTCTACCGCTTCGGGCCGGACGGGTCGTTGAAGAACCGACTGACGCAGGGGCCCTTTTCGGTGCGCGAAGTGGAGGGGATCGACGAGGCTCAGGGACTCGTCTACTTCGTCGCCAACGGCCGCGAGGCGGGCGAGGACCCGTACTATCAGCACCTCTACCGGGTCGGGCTGGACGGACGCGGTCTCACGCTTCTCGACCCCGGCGACTTCGACCACCGGGTCGAGATGGGCGAGTCCAACAGCTTCTTCGTCGACAATTACTCCCGCGTCAATACGGTCCCCGCCACTGCGCTGTACGACACGCGCGGCCGGAAGATCATCGATCTCGAGGAAGCCGACTTCTCGAAGCTGTTCGAGGCGGGTTATC
>JASFLD010000602.1:0-3260 GCA_050118275.1 Gemmatimonadales bacterium | reverse complement strand
CCGCGCCCGACCTTCGTCATCGCCGCCTGCTGCGCCATCCTCGCCGTCACCGGCAACGTTCCCGCCGCCGGCGCACCGCAAAGCGCCGACGCCCGCATCAAGATCGATCTCGATCGCACCATCGGCGAGGTCGACCCGCTGGTGTTCGGCAACTTCGCCGAGCATCTCGGGCGGATGATCTACGGCGGCATCTACGACGAGGGCAACCCGCTTTCCGACGCCGACGGCTACCGCCTCGACGTGCTCGAGGCGGTCAAGGGGCTTGACGTCTCGGTGCTGCGCTGGCCAGGCGGCAACTTCTGCTCGGGCTATGACTGGAAGGACGGGATCGGCCCCCAGGACGAGCGGCCGACGCGCGTCGAGCTGGCCTGGAACGCGCTCGAGTCCAACCGCTTCGGCACCGACGAGTTTCTGCGCTACACCGAGATGATCGGCGCCGAGCCCTACATCTGCGTCAACCTCGGCCTGGGCACCATCGACGACGCGCGTCACTGGGTCGAGTACACCAACGAGTCGCGCCACACCTACTGGGCCGATTTGCGGCGCGCCAACGGCCGCGACGAGCCCTGGAACGTGACTTATTGGGCACTGGGCAACGAGATCGACGGCCCCTGGCAGCTCGGCCACAAGAACGCCGAGGAGTATTCCAAGTTCGCGCTCGAGGCGGCCAAGGCGATGCGCCTGACCGACAACGACATCAAGCTGATCGCCAGCGGCTCGAGCAACTACGGCGCCGACTGGATCGGCTGGAACCGTACCGTGCTCGAAACGCTGCGCAACGACATCGACTACATCGCCATCCACACCTACATCAACAACCGCGCCGATGACTTCGAGCAGTTCATGGCCTGGTCGCAGCGCATCGACCAGTACATCGAGATCACCGCCGCGCTCATCGATGAGGTGCAGTTCGGCCGCAACAACCCGCGGCCGATCTACATCGCCTACGACGAGTGGAACGTGTGGTACCGCTCCGGGCAGCGCAACGGCCTGGAGGAGATCTACAACTTCGAGGACGCGCTGGCGATGGGGATGTTCTTCAACTCGTTCTTCCGCCATGCCGACGTCGTCAAGATGGCCAACCTGGCGCAGATGGTCAACGTCATCGCGCCGATCATGACCAACGAGGACGGTTACTTCCTGCAGCCCACCTACTTCCCGCTGGTCGAGTTCACCAAGCAGGCCGGCAACACCGCGATCGATGTCTTCTCCGAGTCACCGATGTACCGACCCACCCAGAACCGTCCCGAGCTCGGCTACCTCGACGTGTCGGCGACCTACGACGCCGATGCCGGCGAGCTGTTCATCAACGTGCTCAACCGCAGCGTCGATCGGGACCTGACGACGCGCATCGAGAGCGAGAGCGGCGCGCCCGGCGCGCAGGCCGAGGTGTGGCAGATGAACCACCCCGACCTCAAGGCGACCCACACCTTCGGCAACGACGACGTGGTGCGTCCGGTGACCCGCAACGAGGCGCTCGACGTGAGCGGCAACGGCTTCAGCTACACCTTCCCGGCGCACTCGCTGACCATCCTGCGGGTGCCGCTGCGCTGACGAGAACCACTCCACGCTTACCGAATCAGAGCGACGTTGTCGAAGCCCACGGGGTTGTCACAGCATGGGGTGGCGGGGTTCGAAAGCGTGATCCGAAGCGTGTCGATCAGGTCCCCCGAGTTCGGATTGGTCACCGTGACGAAGTTCCCGAAGGTGTTCGGTTGCACCCCCGACACGCTGAACACCGGCGTGGAGTTCAACAGGCCCGTGAGCACGTAAGGGATCGTCGTGACCGAGGAGTAGATGTCCACCGAGGTGAAGCGGAAGAGGGAGTCTCCCGCGCTGATCTCGGCCTCGGCGCTGATCGTCGGTTCGCTTGCCAGGCGGGTGAAGATGATCGAGGGCGCCGGGTTCCCGTAGGTCGTCAGATTCTCCCAGGAGCCCGAGGCGGCCGAGACGGTGAAGCCCGATTCATCATAGGTGGTGAATGGCGCCAGGTTGTCGGTGAGTCCCGCGAAGGTGATGGTCACCGGTCCGGTCGGGACCGGCGTGCAGGTGGCGTCGAACCTCATGTCGGGTTGCCCCGGGACGAGATCTCCGACCCGGCCGTCACCGTGGGCGAGGTGTGCATCAACGGCAGCGGGGGCGACCGAGATCAGGATGAAGTTATTGGCCCCGCTGGTCAGGTGGCAGATGTCGACCTTCGCGCCGCCGCCTTCACTGGTGAGTAACTGGCCGGAAGCCGATACCGTGCCGGGCGATGTCGGCGTTTGCCGTGAACAGGCCACCGCCGTCGCGCCGACGGCGATCACCAGCACACCGCGAAGTAACCATCCGCCCCCGGGGAAAACCACTCGTTCCAACATGGTGCACTCCCTTGCTCTGTTGCCCGCTTCGGACTGTCATCAACCCACATCATCGAAACCTGCGACGGCAACCCCAGCAGTTAATCCTCAGTAAACCGAAACGAGGAGGAGACGGCAGTAGTCTGAACGCGCAAAAGCGCCTCAGAGATCCTCCGACGAGGAGGCCGGCGCATTTGGTTCGGGATGGGCGCTGGCCGCAGCACCTACGCCATCGACGGCGCCGCGTCAGGTTGACTGGTGCCGCGCCGCCCTGATGCGCCGCCGGTCGCTGCGGGCCCGCGCCCGCACGAGATTCATGACCGCCGCCGTAGAGCCGGCCCAATCCCATGGAGCTTGATATGCGAGGTAGCGGGGATGCCAGTCGGGGTGAAACTTCTCTTTGTAGGAGTGCAGTCCCTGGTAGTTGTAAAAGTGCTCGCCGTGGAGAAAAACCTGCCGCGCCAGTTTCTCCGGGAACGATGAGCCCTCGTCTCCGCCGACGTCGAACAGCGGCGCCATGCCGAGGCTGAAGGTGCTGAAGCCATGCTCGCTGGCCCACAGGAACGACTTGGCAAGTACGTACTCCATGACGTCCGTGATCGCGCCGCCCCGGTAGCGGATGAAGTCGGTGGTGATCTCGCCGCCCGCCCGCCCGCCGAGGAGGTTCACGAACGCCAGCATGCGACCTTGCGCATCGATCGCGGCGCCGATTGGAAAGCGCCGCAGGTACGCGGGTGAAAAGTAACCGACCGAGAACTGCAGCTCGCGAGCCCTCTTGTCCGCAAGCCAGGTGTCGCTGACCTGCCCCGCCTGCTCGATCACCCACGCCTCGATGGGCGGTTCGAAGACCGCGTAACGGACGCCGGCCTCTTCGGTCTTTCGCACAGTACGGCGGAGCTTGGCGCGCTTGCCTCCGGCGAG
>JASFLD010000601.1:0-3264 GCA_050118275.1 Gemmatimonadales bacterium | reverse complement strand
GCCGACCCGGTAATGCGGACTCTAACGGCTTGGGAGGTAAGACGTGCGGGTGACGTATCGGTTTTCGATGATCCTCATGCTCGCGGCACTGTCCGGCGTCGGCGTCACTCGCAACGCAGGTGACCACCAGGCCGTAAAGGCGCCACACTGGCTGGCCGGCTGTTGGCAGATGAAAGTGGGCGAACTGACGATCGAGGAACACTGGATGGGGTATCGCGCCGGCTCGATGTTGGGGATGAACCGCACCGTTCGAGACGGTCAGTTGACGGGATACGAGTTGTTGCTTCTACACGAGGAGAACGGCAACTGGACATACGAGGCGCGTCCGTCCGGCCAGCCGCCGGCTAGCTTCGTGTCGGTGGCGCTCAGCGATACTGCGGTGGTATTCTCCAACCCGGAACACGATTTCCCGCAGACCATCACGTATGTCAGGACGAGGCTCGATTCGCTGCTGGCCACGATTGCCGGTGACGAAGATGGGCGCTTTCGCGAATACGACTTTCCATATCAGCGCGTCTCATGTCCGGACGACGGCGGAGCGAGCCGCAGGTGAACGCAGCATGATGTTGCCGCTAGCATGATCGACGTTCGACCGGCGCGAGCGACGGACGCGGTAGCGTGGCTGCGCCTGCGCTGTGCCCTCTGGCCCGACGGGTCGGAGGCCGAGCACCGCGCGGAGATCGATCGGTTCCTTGCGGGCCGCGCCGAGGAACCTCAGTCCGTGCTGCTGGCCGTGGACGGGGTGGGGCACGTCGTTGGACTGGCTGAGCTGTCGATACGACCGTGCGCCGAAGGGTGTCTCACCGACCGGGTGGCTTATCTCGAGGGTTGGTTCGTTGACTCGGAGGCTCGCGGGCGCGGCGTGGGCCGAGCCCTCGTCGCGGCCGCGGAAGAGTGGGGGCGCTCGCAAGGATGCGGGGAATTCGCCTCGGACTGCCAGGTCGACGACGCCCTCGCCGCTGCGGCCCACCACGGCGTTGGGTTCGCAGAAGTGGGTTTGGTGCGCTGCTTCCGGAAGGAGCTCTAGGCCGGGATGGCGCGACAGCGGTTCGGGCTGTCCGAGCTATCGACGCGTGATCGGCGGAACCCCCCTGATGAGGAGAACGCGAGATGATATGGCAGGTCCTGATCGTATCGATCGTGGCGGCTCTTCCGCCATCGAGCTCTGTGGTTGTCGAGACAGCGTACTCGACCGAGTGGGGTGGCTCCGATTCTGTCGCGGTGCTCAGGGTGCAGGGCGACGTGACGAACCCCTTGTCGCTGAGCATCGACGAGCTGGCCGCCCTCCTGCACCACGAGGCACAGTCGACGATCCACGATCGTACGGCCACCTATCGCGGCGTGGTGTTGGGCGAGCTGTTGACGCGGGCGGGAGCGCCGGAAGGGCGGGATCTTCTGCGCACGGTGGTGTTCGCACGCGGTGCGGATGGCTACGAGGTGGTATTCGCGCTGGCCGAGCTTTCGACCGATTTCACCGATCGCGTCGTTCTGATCGCCGATAGTCGCGACGGCGCAGCGCTGCCCGAGGAAGAGGGACCGATCAGGCTCGTGGTGCCGTGGGAGAAGCGGGCCGCTCGATCGGTGCGTCAGGTCACCGAGATCGAGGTCCGTATTCTGCCCTGAGGTCGCGCCCGTCGGGGGGTTTTTCTGGTGGTGGTCGAGGCGATCAGCGCTGTCGCTTCGAGGCGTCTTCGGTCTCGTGTGCAGACCGATTCGTCCCGCGACCACGATCTGCAGTTCAAAGGGATGACATGGCGACAGTCGTTTTCATGCGAGGAGTCAATGTCGGGGGTCACCGTCCGTTTCGGCCCGCGGCGTTCGCGAAGCAGCTTTCGGCCTTCGATGTGGTCAACGTTGGTGCGGCGGGGACCTTCCTCGTGCAGAAGTCGGTCAGCCAGGCCAAGCTGCGGGAGGAGATAGCCCGAAGACTACCGTTCGAGGCCGAGCTAATGATCTGCCGGGCGCGCGACATCGCGGATCTGGTATCGGCCGATCCGTTCCCTCTCGAGGCTTCGGCCGACGGCGTCCGCCGCTACGTCAGCGTACTGGCCAGGCGACCCCGGCGAAAGCCGGACCTTCCCATCCGTCATCCCAGAGACGGAGAGTGGCAGGTCAAGGTGGTTGGGTTGCGCGGTCGATTCGCGCTGAGTCTCTGGCGCCGCACGGGGAAGTCGATGGTGTATCCGAACGAGGTCCTGGAGAAGAAGCTCGCCATCTCGGCCACGACGCGTAACTGGCAGACCATCTTGAAGGTCCACGCCATCCTGCAGACCGATTGATTCGAGGTCGCACCAACCGCTGCGCGCGTCCCCGAATACCGATGGGCGTTCAGTCCGCGCCGCGCAGCACCGCCGCGCGACGGACAGCCTTGAAGATGTGATCGTAGGCGCCGCAGCGGCAGAGATTCCCGCTCATGCCCTCCTGGATCTGCGCTGGGGTCGGGTTCCGGTCGCGCCGCAACAGTCCCTCGGCAGCCATGACTTGACCGGGCGTGCAGTAGCCGCACTGGAAGGCGTCTTCCTCGGCGAACGCCTGCTGCACAGGTCCAAGGTCCTCCCCACGCATGAGACCTTCGACCGTGGTCACGTCTCGACCCGCCGCTTCCAGGGCCAATGTCATGCAGGAGTAGCGCGGGATTCCATCGATCAGCACGGTACAAGCGCCGCACTCGCCCCGGCCGCAGCCCAGCTTCGTGCCGGTCATCTCCATGTGGTCCCGCAGCACGTCGAGCAAGGTCCAGCGAGGCTCGACACGGAGGTCCACTTTTCGGCCGTTGACCAATAACGCCAGAGCTTCGCGTCCGTCGGCCTGCAAGATGGTGGCCGGCTGTGCCGGGGCGGCTCTGCCGGCCACAGCCGCGCCGATCGTCCCCGCGCCGACCGTACCGATGAACGCCCGGCGACTGAGGCCGCGGCCCGACTCGTTCCGCTTTCCAGAATCTTCGCTCATCGCAATTCGCCTCTTTCGTCAGTCATCGATCTACAAGGTCGCCAGGTCTTTCATCCTGCCAGCGACTCCAGCGTCTCCTGTACCAGACCGCGCACGAGCGGGACCTTGTAGCCGTTGTGCGGCATGGGGGTCGCGCTTGCGACGCAAGCCGTTGCTGCACGTGAGATGGTCTCGCCGTTCAGCGGATTACCCGCCAGTGCTCGCTCGGCGTCGGTGGCCCGCCACGGGATCGGCGCGACGCCGGACAGCACAAGGTTGGCGCGTCGCACCCGGCCGTCCGACATCTCCAGCGCAGTCGCCACGCCCGCCAGCGCG
>JASFLD010000600.1:0-3268 GCA_050118275.1 Gemmatimonadales bacterium | reverse complement strand
CGGGTTCGACCCCGCCGACTTCAGCGCCGTGCATCTGTACATCGATGACGGCGACGGGTCGTTCGAGCCAGCCGCCGACGCCGACGCCGGCAGCATGGCCTACTCCGGCGACCGCTACACCATCACCGGGCTCTCCCTTCCCGTGGCCGAAACGCTGCGGCTCTTCGTCGCCGCCGACGTGTCGCCGGCGCCGGGCAGCGGAGACACGTTCCGCCCGTTGATACCGATCGGCGGCGTCCAGGTGACCTCCGGCAACGATGGACCCGTCGACGCCGCCGTCTCCAGCGCCGGCGACATCGTTCTCGTCAACGTCGAACAGGTCGACGTATCGGCGCTGCCGTTGGGCGCGTTCACGCCCAACCCGGGCGAGCGCAACGTGCCACTTTTGCTCGTGCGCTTCGTCAACAGCACGCTCTCGCCGGTGACACTCGACTCGGTGACGGTGGAGAACGCCACCGCTGGCGCGGGATCGGCGGTCGAATTGGACGCATCGGTGGCCTCGGTGCGTGTCTACGCCGACGACGGCAACGGGCAGGTGGACACCTGGGACACGGAGCTAGCCGGAGACCTGACCTTCGACGCCGGGGCACTGACCACGACCGCGCTCGATGCCACCATCTCCGTCGGAACGCCATTCAATCTGCTCTTCGTGTGCGACGTCGATTCGTTCTGTGCATCCGACCACGACACCCTCGCTGTCCGCATCGCCGACGCCGGCGCCATCCACTTCGAGTCCCCGCAACTCGTCAGCGCCGACTTTCCGCTGGCAACGTCGGCGGAGCGGGTCATCGACGGGATGATGAGCTACCAGGTGCCCGTGTATGCGTCGGCCGACAGCGCTGTCATCACGCAGCCGAGCGACAACCTCGTGTTCCAGTTCGACCTCACCGGGAACGGCTACCAGGTGGATACGCTGACGGCACTGACGCTGATCAACCAGGGCACGGCCACCGACGGCCACATTACCCGGCTCGCCCTGTACGCAGACGGTGGCGACGGCGCTTTCGACGCCGGTGACGGCGACGACGTCTATGGTGGCGACTTCACCTCGGACGGCTTGAGCCAGTACCAACTCGCCGGACTCCATATGCCGTTGGGCACGTGCGCCGCGTTCACGCGCTTCTACATCGCCGCCGACATCCCCTCCGACCCGCCCTCGGGCGCGTCCATCCAGATGATGATCCCGTTGATGGGGATCGAGGTGGCATCGGGGAACGACGGTCCGATCAACGCCCCCGTGTCCGATCCCTCGGTGTTGTTCATCCCCAGGCCCGACGAGCTGACTGCGTTTCCCTACTCGGTGGGGAATGCGCGTGTGAGTCCGGGCTCGCGGGATCGCCTCAACTTCGGCGTGGGCTTCTACAACGGCTTCGGTACCGACGTTCACCTGGAACACATCAATCTCTTTCAGCAGGGGACGGTGGTGAGTTCAGAGGTCGAAGCGGTGCATGCATACGCGGACGCCGACAGCAATGGACTCTTCGACCCCGCCGTCGACCCGCTGCTGGCGACGTCGACGTCGACGTCGACCTACTATTCATTCGACTCCCTGGGCCTGACCCTGACACCCAAGAAGATCACGTACCTGTTCGTCACCTACGACCTGGTGTTGTCCACACGCGACTCGGTGAGCATGAACCTCCAGCTCAATAGCTCGTCCGATCTCGAATTCGACTCCGAGAGCGTGGTGGTTGAGGGCGAGTTCCCGATCAACTCACCCGGCGTCGACGTCACCGACGGTATGATCGCCGCCCAGGTTTCCACCCGCGCAGTGCCCACGTATCGCGCCGCGCCCGGCGAGACCAATGTGCTCGGGCTCGATTTCGACGTACCATCCAACGGACTTCTTCAGGATGTGCTGCAGTTCGTAACGGTGACGAACCGTGGCACTGCGGTGCCGGGGACGGACGTCACTACGCTGAACCTGTGGGTCGATGACGACGGAGACGGTGTTTTCGATCCCATGAGCGATCGGCTCGCGTCCACGCTGACCTGGACCGGGAGTGGGTGGAGCAATCCCGCCGCGATCTCAGAACCGGTCAAGACATCTGGTTTGAGGTGCTACGTGACCGCGGACGTCGCCGTCACGGCGACGGACAATCGCACAATTCAGCTGTCGCTGCCGACGCTCGGCATCCGCGTCGCCTCCGGAAACGACGGCCCCATCGATTTCCGAATCGACAACCCCAACGTCCAGGAGATATCCACCGACCCGCTACTGACGTCGATTGGCTTCGATCGCGGCACCTACAGCATCGGCCAGTCGGTAACCGTTTCGATGCGGGTGCGAAACGCTGGCCTCACGACACTTTCCGGCGTGCATCCGTCGCTGCTCGCCACCAGCGGAGCTGGATCGCTGGCCGGGGCCGTGGGCCCGACTCCTCCCAGCGTGGACCTCGGCCCCGGCGCCGACACCACGTTCGTTTGGACCGTCACCGCCGGCACGGCCGGTGATGTCGACGTATGTGGCAGCGCCTTCGACGCGGACAGCACCGAGACTTCCGAGCCGACCTGCGCGGGCGGCGCCGTGCTGCAGAAGAAGCCGTTCGAGATATCGGTGGCGCTCGACGACGTCGCTCCAACCGGCGTCAACCGCGGCCAGGGAAGCGTCGCTCTGGCCAAAATGAGCCTGGACTACAGCGGCTACGATTCGCTGTCGGCAGCGGTGACGTTCGACTCCCTTGCGCTCGGCGTGGTAGCCCCCGAAGGTTCCCCCATACCACCCAACACGCGCCTGGGGAAGGTCGTCTTCATCAGCTCGACCGGTCAGAGCTTCGCCATCGCGTCCATCGACTCGGCGGCGTCGCCGATGCGTCTCGTTTTTGCGCCGCCGATTACGGTCGTGCCCGGTGCCGTCGTGGAGCTCGACGTCGTGGTCGACATCCGTGCCAACGCCACCTTGCAGCCGTTCGCGCTGGAGCTGGAAGCTCTCGACGCCGTGCACCTGAGCGATGCCAACGACGGCCTCACCATCTCGCCGACAACGGCGGCAGCGTTTCCGTGGCGGACCAACTCCATCCAGGTGTCGTCCCCCGCGGAAACCCTGGTGGTCGCCACGCTCGATACCTCCACCACCACGGTCAACGTGGGCCAGGAGCAAACCGTCCTCTTCGACGGCGCAGTCCTCAACCACGGCTCGTCCCAGTCGGCATCCATGCTGCTCACGCGCCTGGCCCTCGACTTCTTTGATCTGGCCGGGGCACCGATTGACGCTGGCGACGTCATCCGCCAGCTGACCATCGTCGCTGACGGCGAAGCCAAGTTTGTT
>JASFLD010000599.1:0-3281 GCA_050118275.1 Gemmatimonadales bacterium | reverse complement strand
CGACCTTGCTGTTCGCGTCGATCCGCAGATCGCCGCCCGCCGACTCGGCGTACACCATGCGCGGTCGTCCGGTCACCGTTATCGAGCCACTCACCGATTCGAGGTCGGCCGCGCCATCGACCTCGGCCAGCTCGATGTCCGCCGCGGACGTTCGCACGGCGACGTGGCTGCCGCGCGGCACACGGACATCCAGGCGCGTCCCCTCGAGGACGTGCGAGTCGGCGGGAATGACGACGCGAATCCGGGTCTCGCGCTCGTTCGTGCTGAACTCGAGCCTGTCCACCGAGCCGCCCAGCTGGCCCGACACCCACACCGTGTCCCGATCCCAGCCCGTCACCGTGACCGCGCCGACGGCATTGGTGATCTTCACAGTGCCATCGGACGCCGCCGCTTTTCGCTGATCGACAGCGGACCGTTGGGCGAGAGCCGGGCTTCCGCTCAGGGCTCCGACCAGGACCAGGGTGCTCACTGCTCTGATTCGCATCTCGATACCCTCTCCATCCATTGGGCGCCCCTACTGTCCGGCGGCGGCGACCGGGTCCGTCCTTCCGTCCCGACAGGCCCGCACCGTGGACATTCAGAGCTCCGTCGCCACTCGGCTGGCGTAGCGAAGCAGTTCCAACTTCTTCTCGTAGCCTGCCGCCAACAGCTGAACGATGTCCCGGTTCGCCGGATCTGCGGCCAGCGCCGATCGCGATTCCTGTATGGCCGCATCGATGATCCGCAAGTTGCGCTCGATCAACTCGATGGTCGCCGGTGGAAGCTCGGGGCGCGCGCTCTCCAGCGCGTCCTGCAGTTCCGCCGTCGCGCGCAAATACTCCTCTTCGACGGCTCGCCACTGGCTCGTCAGCAAGGCGTCCGCCGGTAGCGCGGGGCCGGACAGGTCCGTCATTTCGGGTCGAGCCTGCTCCGGACCGCGATAGAGCAGCAGCGTGAGCGTTGACGAGATGGCGATCAGCAGGACCGCGGCTGCGGCGAGCGGATAACGCAGCGACCAGAGCGATCGATCGCGCAGCCGGCGATCCAGAGCCCGATTTATGTCCGGCCACAGGTCGCGCGTCGGCTCGATGCTCCGCGGTAGACGCGCCGCCTCACCGCGCAGCGCCTCGAACGCAACAAGCTCAGCGCGGCATTCGGCGCACTCGGTCAGATGTTTCTCCAACGCCCGGGCCTCAGCCTCGCCCAGTTCCGCATCGAAATAGTCGCCCAGAAGTCTGTGCGCGTCCTGGTGGTTCATCTCTCCAGCGCCTCCCGTAACAGCTTGCGAGCCCGGTGCATCTGCGCTTTGAGCGTCCCGACGGCCTGGCCCGAGCGCTCCGCGATCTCGGCGTACTTCAATCCCTCGATCTCGTGCAACACGAAAACCTGCCGCGCGCCCGCCGGCAGACCAGCGATCGCCCGCTCGAGGTCGAGGCGCAGCCCCGGCCCGCCCCCATCCAAGGCTCCGCCGCCGAACGGTGATGGTACATGCTCGACAGTCTCGCGACGCGCCCGTCTCCGCTTCTCCGAGCGCCGACTCTGGAGCACGGCATTCACGGCGACTCGATGGAGCCACGATGAAAACGCGCTGTCGCCTCGAAACGACCCCAGCTTCCGCCAAGCCGTCACGAAGACGTCCTGAGTCAGCTCCTCGGCGCGCGCTCGGTCGGCGGACATGCGGAGACACAGCGCATAGACACGACCGACGTGCTCGCGGTACAGCCGCTCGAAAGCCGAGCTGTCCCCCGCGGCGGCCCGAGCGACGACCCCGTTCAAGCCCTGGTCCGGCTCGTCGTTACACGCGTCTGCCTTCGACTGTGGTCCGATCGCGATCGCCCCTGTCCGCGGCTGTGTCGTTTTCCGAGCTTCCACCCCCAATGGGGATCGATCCTCACTCCGCCGTCGCAATATAGGATGCCGCCGGAGTCGAACAGGTTTGAGGTTGGAGAAGACCAGGCCAGGTCCAGTCCGGCCGCTGGCGAGTCGATCGAGCCAAGCGCGACGGTCGAATTTCCCGATCCACCGGGTCTTACCGACATTGTAATCGTTGATCTACTAGAAGGGTGAACAACCCGAGGGGACCCTAGAGGGGGACCCGACTCAGCGTGGTTCGCGGTCACTCGTCTCCAGCGTCACCAGCCGGAACCTGGGCACGTACTGCTGGCGCCCAGCGTCGAACTCGAATCCGCCTTGCAGGCTGAACCGTGACCGGACGCTGTGCGTGATTCCGTGGCGCCCGCTGCGCGTGACGTAGACCGTAAACTCGATCATATCGTCATCGAACTCCGTGAATCGGCCGCAGCAGAGGTACTCACCTTCCTCCAGCAGCTGTTGCAGGTCCGGTTGCACTATCGGCACCTCCACCAGCTGACCATCCGCGTCCAGCGCGAAGAGTAGGTCTTCGGTGACGCCACCGCTGCCCGTCTGCGCGTACCGAACGTGCAGCAGGCGCGCGTCGAAGGGGCTCCCGGGCGGTACCAACGTCTCCAGTCGGGTGACGAAGCCGAGCCCCGGGTCAATCTCGGCGACGTACACCACCCGGAACAGCGAATCCTCTCTCACCGCCGCTATTCCACGGTCGTACGCCGTGCCAGTGAAGCCCGGCCGCGCGTGCATCGCGAGGAAGACCTCTCGGTGCTCGACTATACCGCCGTGCTTTCCTCCCTCGTGGAACCGCGCCGTCATCGTGCTCAGGCGTCCCGTTTCGGCGCGCACCAGCTCGCGCGGCTCGGGATACTCTGAATCGGCGGGCAGCGTGGAGACCAGTTCTTGCTTGCCGACCAGGCTTCCCGGCTCGATCTGCGCCGTCAGCGGCGGCGGCACCGCCAGTAGGGCGAGCGCGAAGAGGCCCCAGCTATTGATCCGCCGCCTCATCCGAACCTCCAGGTCCCGTCGACGCACTCGAGACCGGTTCCGCTGATGCGCTGGACGCGAGGGGATAGCCGCGCTGACGCCAGCGCTCGAGGCCGCCCGCCAGCGGCCGCACCCTCGTGATCCCGCGTTGCCGGAGTAGCAGCGCCACCCGGGCGCTGGACGCCTCGTTGGGTCAAGTACAGTACAAAACGATCTCGCGATCCCGGGGGATCTCATAGTGACGAGCATCGAATTCCTCCACCGGGATGCGAGTCGCCCCGGGAATCACTACTGGATCGCCGTCGAAATCCATCGCATGTCGCAGATCGATGATCTCGATTCGCTCGCCGGCATCCAGCTTTTGCTTCAGTTCCTCGGGCGCGATTCGGGCGACGTCCAGCTCGCGCAGGAAGCGCCGGCGGCGCACCAAGTTCACGGCAAGGTACAGA
>JASFLD010000598.1:0-3282 GCA_050118275.1 Gemmatimonadales bacterium | reverse complement strand
CACCAGCATGACGAAGAAAGGAATCATGGCACCTCGCGGGCGAGGTTCGTATCGGCGTCGAGGGACTTCCTGAAGACGGCTTGCTCCTTGAGGTTCTCGTAGCCCAGCCGCCGGTAGAAAGCGTGCGCCTCCTCGCGGACGACGTTGGACCGGACCCTGATGGCGCCGAGCCCCCGGTTCCTCGCCCAGCGCTCGGCGGCGGCCACCAGACATCTCCCGATCCCTTGACCTCGCACACCTTCGGACACCACCAGCCCGCCGATCTCAGCAAAGGAAGGAGACTCCAGCCGGTGGGCTACGAAGGCATGCGCCCAACCGAGGACCCTCCCCTCGGCGCTCTCGGCCACCAGAACAGCATGGTCGCCCCGATCGAGGAGGACGGCGAGCCGCTGCGCCACCGCCGCGGCGGCGGCAGGATAGCCGAGCTCGCCGGAAAGGTGGGCGAGAGATTCAGCATCATCGCTTTGTGCCCTTCGAATTCGGATCTCCGACATCGGGCCATCCACGCAACGGACCGTCTTACCGACCACCGCCCTGCTGGTTTCCACGGAGCGGCGTGCCTCGCGATCAAGGATCATTGCACGGTACAGTGCCGTCGCTGAATTGACGAGGAGCAGGGCCGCAACCAACGGCAACGAGGGGTCCAGGAGTCGGGCATGGGTATCACGCTGCTGCAGATTCTGATGGTTGTGTGGGCGGTCGCGGAAACGAGTTTGATGATCCGCACGCGTGCGCGCCGCGGCACAGCGCGGCAGGGAGCGCGTGGCTCGGCGTGGATTGTCTGGACGGTGATCGCCTTCAGTATCGGCGGCGCCCTGTGGGCGCAGGCCAGTCCCGCTCCCCGGTTCCCGGTGCAGCAGGCGGTGTGCGTGTGGACGGGACTGGCGGTAATGCTCTCCGGCATGGTGGTTCGCCTGGCGGCCATCCGCCAGCTAGGACGCTATTTTTCCGTCGACGTCGCCATTCAGCGCGAGCACCGTGTGATCCGCTCCGGGCTGTACGCACACCTGCGCCACCCCTCGTACACCGGGATGCTGCTCGCCTTTCTCGGCCTCGGCATCGCGCTCGGCAACTGGCTCAGCCTGGCGCTCGCGGCATTGCCGACGACCGCCGTGGTCCTTTACCGGATCGGGGTAGAGGAACAGGCTCTTGCGCACGAGTTCGGCGACGAGTACCAACGCTACCGGGAACAGACCAGCCGGCTCGTTCCAGGGATCTACTGAGGGACGCCAAACGGCATGCTCGAGTTCGATCTGACATTCGAGCCGGTCGAGCCGCGAGGCCGCCGTGGCCGATGACACCGAGATCCCCCGGTCGATGAGAGAAGACGCTTCCCACCCTCCCGCAGCGCACCTTCACCGAGCGCTCGGGATATGGGATCTGGTGTTTCTCAACGTCTCGTGCATCTTCGGTTTCTCGAGTCTCGCCCAGGTGGCTCAGTTCGGATACGGCAGCTTGCTTCTCTTCGTGCTCGCGATCCTGACCTTCCTCATCCCGAGTGGGCTCATGGTCGCCGAGCTCAACGCGCGGATGCCCGAGGAGGGGGGGCTCTACCTGTGGACCGGCACCGCGTTCGGTGACCTGCACGGATACGTCGCGGCGTGGACCTACTGGCTGAGCAACATCGTGTGGATGCCGACGATCATGCTGCTCGTCTCGATCTCCTGCCTCTACGTCTTCGGCGACCGCTACCTGAGCCTGCAGGACAATTCACTCTTCAACGGAATCGTGTGCCTCGCGGTGCTGTGGGGACTCACGGCACTGAATGTCCTGGGCATCGACCGGGCGAAATGGGTGCAGAATGTCGGCGCCGTCGCCAACTGGGCATGCATCCTGCTTCTGCTGGTCGTGGGGTCGATCTTCGTGCTGCACCACGGGAGCAGTCAGCCCTTCAGTCCCGACAGGCTGCTTCCGGACCTGACCGACTTTTCGTTGCTGCCCTATTTCGCCATCGTTGCATTCTGTTTCGGAGGGCTGGAGCTGGCTCCGATCATGGCGGGCGAGATCAAGAACCCAAAGCGCGACATTCCGCGGGCCATCGCCGTTTCCTCCGTCGCCGTGGGGCTGATCTACATGGTCGGAACGCTGATGTTGATCCTCATCGTTCCCGAGGGGGAAATCGGGATCATCGAGGGGGTGACCCAGGCCTTCCACCTGGCAGGAGCGGCTTCATCCGTGCCCTGGGGCACCATCGGCGGAATCCTGGTCGTGCTCGGCACCCTGGGCCTGCTCGGCTCCTGGTTTACCGGGACCGCCCGCATTCCCTTCGTCGTCGGACTCGATCACTACCTGCCGGACGCCGTTGCCAAGGTACATCCCCGGTGGGGCTCCCCCATCAACTCCTTGCTGATGCAGGCCACGGTGATGACCGTCCTGTTCGTGGCCTCCGTCGCCGGCTCCACCGTGACGGAGGCCTTTCTGGTCCTGTTGGACATGTCGATCATCCTCTACTTCATTCCCTTCCTGTACCTGTTCGCCTCTCTCGTGTGGCACATGAAGAAGAACACCGGTGGCGGCGGCGTGATTCCGATGTTCCAAAGGTCCATGCGCACGGTCTGGGTCGTGGCAGCTCTCGGATTCACCACCACCCTTCTATCGACCATCATCTCGGCCGTGCCGACCAAGGACATCGATAACAAGGTGCTCTTCATGGTGAAGGTCGTCGGCGGCGCGGTCGTGCTGATCGGAGTCGGGCTCGTTGTTTACTACAAGAAGAAGCGCGACGAGGTCGAAGCACCCCGGGCCCTTGCGCCCTGAACGTAGGCCGAGGGCAAGAAGCGCGCCACGCCGTTCTGGCGCAAGCGCTCGACGATGTCACCGTCGAAATCGAGGACCTCTCGGAGCTCGTTGCATCACTGCCGGTAGGCGCGTAGCAGCTCCTGGAAGCGCGGGTCCTCGCGCAGCGAGGCAAAACGCTCTTCTTCGTCAATTGCATCGAAGCCGCGGAAACCGGCGGCGAGCCCCTTCTCGAGCTCCTCGAGGGAACTCTCCGTGTCGCCTAGTGCCGCATGAACGGCGCTGATCTCGACAACCAACGCCGGCGTCTCACGGATTCGTCGCGCCCTCTCGAAGGAGGCGAGCGCTTGCCTGTACTCGCGCTGCCCGACGTACAGTCGGCCGAGATTCACATGACCGGTTCTGAAGTCGGGCTCGAGCTGCACCGCGGATTCGAGAGCTCCGATGGCCTCCTCGTATCGTCCCTGCAGTTGCAGCGCCCCGGAGAGTTGGGAGTGGGCCCAGAAGTACGTCGGTTGGCGCCGAATAGCCTCGCGCGCGGCCCTC
>JASFLD010000597.1:0-3284 GCA_050118275.1 Gemmatimonadales bacterium | reverse complement strand
CACCTTCAAGCTGGTCTCGAAGGTCACCTCCGTCCAGGTGCCAGCCCGGAAAACGAACAGCCGCCGTCCGACGTGACGCACCGAACCCGCGACTCCCTCGCGCGTTGCGCCGCCCGCAAGGCCGGCCTTATCGGCCACGACCCCGGCGATGAGGACTTCCGCTTCCTCCAGTCTGTCCGCCTCGCGGAGGCGGCTGCTCGCCTGGGCACGCCGAAAAGCCTCGGCGCCCGACTGCTCCGCCGGCGCTGCCGCCAGGTTACGAGCCTCGTCCATGGCGGCCTCGGGCCGGGTCATCGCCAGCTGCGGTTCCTCTACCAAGTAGGAGGTGTACTCGGTGAGGATGCCGTAGCGCAGTCCCAGCTGACGGATCTCCTCGATCGTCTCGGGATCGGCGCCGTGCAGGCGCACATGAGCGGTCAGCGCGCCGGCTTTACGAGCGGCCCACAGCCGTGGTATGAAATCGTTGCCGTACTCACGCCGCGGTAGCTGTACTCGATAGGTGAATCGCTGCGTGCCTCCCGCTCGCGACCCTTCCAAAACCAGCTCGCCGCCGCCGGCTCCGCGGTAGCGGCCAAAAAACACAAGCTCCTCGCCGTAGAACAGATCCGGTAACGGATTGGGGTAGTAGTCCTCGAGATCTGCCGGCGCGCTGACGATCCGCAGGTCGGACAGAGCGGGGTAGCCGATCTTACGCGTCAGGGCCGAGACCGCCACTTCGACGTCCTCGCCGGGGCGCACGTAGCTGACCGTGCCGCGGCCCCCTTCCGCCATCCGGTCGAGCAGGTACGTGTTGACGTCGTAGCCTACCCCGAATGCGAACACCCGCTCGCCGTCGCGGAGACGGTCAACGGCTTCGGCGATCCTCTCGGGATCCGTTTCGCCCACCGTGGGCTTGCCGTCGGTCAAGAACAGAACCAGGGACAGCCGACCGTAGGCGACCTCGGGCTCGAGGGCCTCGCGCAGGGCGTCCATCACATTGGTGCTCCCTTCGGCTCGTGCGGCGGCCAGGAAATCGCGGGCGGTCCGCAGAGCCTGCCGGTCGGCAGACGTCCAGCCATCCTCGAACGAGCGCACGACGCTGCTGAAAGTTATCAGGCGGAAGCGATCGTGCGGTCGCAGCCCGGCGAGGATCTGATCCAGGGCTTGCCGCGCCTGATCCATCTTCTCGCCTGACATGGAGCCCGAGACATCCAGAACCAGCGTCACATCACGCGGTATCTCGATCTCGTCGCCATCGGCCGGTGGCGTGATCAGCATCATGAAGTAGCCGGCTTCACCGCCCGGCGCGTGGGTGACGAGGCTGGCACCGACTGCTCTATCCCGCAGTGGCAGAAACAGTTCGAAGTCGCGCGCCGTCGCGTCGCCTCGGTGCATGATCTCCAGCTCGTCGCGTCCCCGCTCGCGCACCTCGATGGAGTGGGTAGGCGAGTAGGGTGTGGCGAAGAGCCGAGCTCCGGTCACCCGGATCCGCAGGCTGAAGGGGTAGCGGGAGAAGGCTTGCCGCTCGGGCGGTGTGACCTCGCGACTCTCGGTGCCGGGGACGATGCCGACGATGCGCGGGTAGCGCAGGCGCATCAGGTCGCCGTCCTTGCCCAGCACCTGGGTGTAGCGCAGGATCACGCGCCGCTCCTCGCCGGGATCGATGGGGAACACGCGTGCGCGAATGACACCGTGCCCAACGAGCTCGATCAGGGCGGGATCCTTCTTGCGTCTGACGATCTCCTCGTAGATCTGACGTGCCCGGTCCGCCGGCAGAACCTCGCCGCGCAACTCTTGTTCACCCATGAAGAGTGAGAAGTTGGTGAATACGGCCTCTGGCGGTATTGGATATAGGTAGTCGCCTTCCAGCATTTGGTGGGAGCGGTTGCGGAACACCTCTTCCACCTCGACGTGCGCCACGCGGGTCGCGCCGTCGATGGTGATCGTAACGTCACTGCGCATGCGCTCCACGACGAAGTGGGGCACCCAGCGGTGGGTGGGCGGCTCGATCCAGCCCTGAGCGAGGGCCATCTGTCCGCCGGCCAGCAGCATCAATCCGGCGAGGCCGGCGCTGGCCAACTGTCGTACCTTAACGGAATCCATCCTAGTTACCTCCCAACTGAAGGGCGGGAGCCGGTTGTTGCCTCTCCAATCCTTAGACGCACGAGGCGGTTTCCCTTGCACAGGTCAGAGGAACGTCGATCGGTCATGCTCTGGACGCCCCCACGGGGCCGGCGAGGCGACACCGGCTGGGAAGGGGAGATCGGCGGGGCGTGTGATCGTACCCAACCCGCATGAGCTCAGGAGTGAGGGACTGATGCAGGATAAACAGCTTGGGATTAGAATGGTCGATGAGCCCCGGGCCCGTTCCGCGTGTCGGGAGAACTGGAGCGATCGACGTACGCCAGCAGAGGTTGGCTGTGGGCTGCCTTCCTGTGCTGGCGCTCGTCGAGAATGCGCGGGGGATGCTCAACGAGGTGGCTGGACGGCTGCGTGCGTTGGTCGATCGCATCGTCGAGGCGGCGGGACAGGCGGACGGCGAAGCCGGGCGGGAGCTGCAGTCGGGGGGGGACGATACAGACCGTGGTGCGCCCCTGCGGCAAGCTCATCGGGCCAGGCTTCGCCCGGGCACGCCCATCATTTTCGGGTCAGCGCAGTCAAGCCCTGCCTCGGTCGTGTGGTGAGATCACAGGAAAGCCGAGCGTTGATACGCTTCTGGCCAATCGAGCACCGGTGCGAACCGGGCAGGATCATATGCGGACGATCCGACATAGCCGGGCGTGGCTAGCGATCGGGCGGCGATGTGACTTGGGGAGGAGAGATGTCTTACGGTACTGCTGGGCCGCGGTCTGGGCCGGGCGACGAGCCTACGCTGGAGCTATCGGCTGTGGACATGCAGCGTATCGGCCGCGCCGTTGTAGACAGCATCGTACGCCACCACTCGACGGTGAGAAAGCGACGCGTGGTCAACGTCGCGCAGCGAGACGAGACGGAAGCGCTGCTGAGGGAACCACCGCCGGAAGAAGGATGCGGACTGGCCGGGTTGTTGCGCGAATTCGAGGAGAAGGTGGCGCCGCGCATGTCGCACCTCGATCACCCGCGCATGTTCGGTTTCATCCCGGGCTCGGGCACCTTCGTCGGTGCGATGGGCGACGCGCTGGCGGCGGGCTACAACATATACGGCGGAACCTGGATCGAGAGCTCGGCGGCGCACCAGGTCGAGTTGGTGGTCGTGGACTGGTTCCGTCGTTGGCTGGGATTGCCGGACGGCGCGGGTGGCACGCTGGTGAGTGGCGGCTCGGTCG
>JASFLD010000596.1:0-3286 GCA_050118275.1 Gemmatimonadales bacterium | reverse complement strand
CGGTCAAATGACCGGCGCCCCCACCGATGGCGTGCGATTCTTGCTCTACGAAGGGCAGCAGGCGAATGGCCACTTGGATATCCGTTGTCCCGGTGATCTACCGACCATCAGCG
This sequence comes from Gemmatimonadales bacterium, assembly GCA_050118275.1. Classification (GTDB taxonomy): domain Bacteria; phylum Gemmatimonadota; class Gemmatimonadetes; order Palauibacterales; family KS3-K002; genus JASFMO01. The sequence continues at coordinate 3,173 of JASFLD010000596.1, read as the reverse complement.
TCAGTCTTACCATCGTCTGGGACGGCGCGACAGTATACAGCCAGACCACGACGGGCAACATCAACCTGACCAGCTTCACCTGGTCGGTCAACTCCACGGGAACGTTGTACGACCCGCTGAGCGGTGACGCGCTGAACATCGCGCCGGGAGGAACGGGCACCGGTACCGAAATAAGGTCAAGCGGTTTCGACTTCACCATACCAGCGGAGGATTTCAGCCTTTCCTTTGGTCGGCTCGATGACCAGAGCGGAGTGTTCGTGTCCGGTTTCGCGCTCAAGGGGCTCAGTGCGAATAACTTCGAGTGGAACGTGGAGTTGAACTACACGGGTTCGAGCGAACAGAGCATGTCGGGCCACGTCAACCTGCATTCAGTGGACACCGGGTCGTACGTGGTCGCCTGTTTGTCGGGGAGCTTCGCTTCGCCGACCGTGGGCGAGGCGAGCGGCTGCGCCGACGATGTCGGCTTCCCGGTCCTGAGCGGCGTGACGAGTGCCCATCGTTCGGCGCTCGGCGCTGCCTACGCTTCCCTGTACATGATGTGGGAGACGTTCACGGAGATCATGCAGACCGGCATCGAGGTGGCGATCTCCTCTGCGGGCTGACCCGGGTCCCGACGCGATGAACACCAGGTGAGACGGTAGGTGAGGGGCGACCGGCTCTGCGGCCGTTCGCCCTTCACGTCGTGGAACTTCGCCGCACGATAGTCGCGTGGAGACCGCCACCATGCGGGGCCGCGCACAAGACCATCGACGAGCACCTTCCTCGTCACAAGAAACAACCAGCATACGGCGCCAGCTTCACATTTTCAGCCGGCGGTCCCACCGCGAAAACCCGCGAGCTTTTCCTCGAAGTAGGCGCGCCAGGCCGGGTCGAGGCGGTCGTGCTCCGCCAGACGCCGCATGCTGTCCACGTCGTCGCGGTCAAAGGCGTAGACACGAGCGACCTCGTAGACCGGGACGCGCGCCGGGTGCTGCTCGGCGACCTCGACCTGATCGCCCACGGCGATTTCACCCTCACCGACGACGCGGAAGTAGATTCCCCAGCGCCGAGCCTCGGTGAACTTCCTCACCATCGTGGCGTCGTCGAAACGGATGCCCAGTTTGTAGCACGGGAGGCGCGGAATCGTCGCCTCGAGCACGGCGCCGCCGATGCGAAAGGTGTCCCCGATGCAGACTTCCGCTTCCGCAAACTCGCTGATCGTCAGGTTCTCTCCGAAGTTGGCAGGCTCCAGCCGGCGTTCCAGCCGCCGCTCCCACCACGGGTAGTGCTCGGCGGCGTAGGCATAGACGGCCTTGAACTCGCCGCCGTGCACCCGGAGGTCGGACTGCCGGTCGCCCTCCAGATTGTGCCGCACGGCTTTCACCGGCCCGGTGGCGGGTGTCTTGAATATCGAAGTCCGGACGTTGTCCCCTTTCCACTCGACGACCCGGGGTCGGCCGATGGCAATGACTTCCACTCTCATGACGACTTTATCCTCTTCGGGAAACGAACGACGTGCCCCCCAGGGGACCCAAGGAGGTCAGAGTTCAATCTCTCACTCGACAGCGACGATCACCGGCAAGAACCAACCACTTCGCGCGGCGGTTCCCGGCCTCGCACCGACCGGAGGTATCATGGAGTCGATGAACACCGTTGTCCGTCAGTTGCCGCGCTCGCGCGCCAGGCTGTGCTGACCGGGTGCCGTCCGGTTGATTGCGACGCTCACCGCGGCGACACGCTCCATCAGCCGCTCGAAATCGGCGAAGCCGAGCGCCTGCTCGCCGTCCGACACCGAACGCTCGGGGTGCGGGTGGACTTCGATCATCAGGCCGTCGGCTCCCGCGGCGATCGCCGCGACCGCGAGGTCCGCAATGATATCGCGGCGCCCGGCGGCGTGACTGGGGTCGACGATCACCGGCAGATGGGTCTCGCGCTTCAAAACGGCCACGGCCGACAGATCGAGGGTATTGCGTGTGAAGGTCTCGAAGGTGCGGATCCCTCGCTCGCACAGCACCACCTGCATGTTACCGCCCTTCAGCACGTATTCGGCGGCCAACAACAGCTCCTCAATGCGAGCTGACATGCCGCGCTTCAGCAGTACGGGGTGTCCCAACTGTCCCACCTCGTCCAGCAGATCGAAGTTCTGCATGTTGCGCGCGCCGATCTGCAGCATGTCGGCGACGGCGCCTACCGCTTCCACCTGTCGCGGGTCCATCACCTCGGTCACCACCGGCAATCCCGTCGCCTCCCGAGCCTCCGTCAGCATCTCCAGCGCCGGCGCTCCGAGCCCGCGAAACGAGTAAGGCGATGTTCGCGGCTTGAAGGCCCCGCCCCTGAGCACGCGGGCTCCGTGGCGTGCGATCTCCTCGGCGGTCACGAGCATCATGTTGGAATCCTCGACCGAGCACGGGCCGGCGATCACGACGATCGCGTCGCCGCCGAACTCGGCACCGTCGAGCGCCACTCGGGACGGTCGGGCCACGAACTCGCGGGATGCCAGCTTGTACTGACGCTGGATCGGGATGACATCCTCGACGCCGGGCATCGCCCGCAGACCGGCGGCCGCCAGCGCCGTCTCGTCACCGATGCAGCCGACGATCGTCCGCGTCGTTCCCTGCGAGATATGCACGCGCAGACCGCACGCTTCGATCTTCTCGACGACGCTCTCGATCTGCGCCGACTCCGCTTCGTTACGGAACACGACGATCATGGGACTACCTCCGATACCTCACGCTGGGCGTCGCTCGGTTTCCCGCCGGCGCCGGTGCGGCCGGCAAAAGCAACGGCTCCCCTAGTGGGAGCCGCGAAAGCATCGAATGGGCGCCTGCCTCTCAGGCGGACGCGCCGTACCTACCCGGCTCCTTTTGGGGAACGCCATAGCGCGCGTACAGCGAATACCTGGTGCGCGACCGGGTCGGTCTCATGGCGCCATTATGCGACTCGCCGGCGGCGGCCGTCAAGTCAGACGCGTGCCGGACCGTTTCACCGCCGGCGGTGACCCGGGGCCAGTGTGACACGACGTTGGCCCGTCCCGCGCGTACGCCCAACCGCCCAATGATGCCGTAGCTCTGTGCTGTCTTCCGAGGCCGGCACGCGCGGGACTTGCGCAGCGGGCCGGCTGACCCCATTATTTAACACAATGGTTAAATACAGCCAGCCCGCCATCTTTCATGCCCTCGCCGACTCGACCCGAC
>JASFLD010000595.1:0-3290 GCA_050118275.1 Gemmatimonadales bacterium | reverse complement strand
GGTAGACTTCCAGGGGATGGGCCGCGTTCAGGCGGTTGACGCACGTGAGCGTGTTGAACGGGACCCCGAAGCGCCGGAGCAGCCTGATTGCATCCAGGACCTTCCGGAAGGTCGGCGATCCTTTCTTGGTCTTGCGGTACGCGTCGTGCAGATGCGCTGGCCCGTCAATGCTCAGGCCCACCAGAAAGTCGTGCTCGGCGAGGAAGCGGCACCACTGTTCGTCCAGCAAGGTGCCGTTGGTCTGCAGGTCGTTGAGGATCGTCTGGCCCGGCCGGGCGTACTTCTTCTGCAGGGCCACCGCCTTGCGGAAGAAATCCAGTCCGCGCAGGGTCGGTTCGCCGCCCTGCCAGGTGAAGACGACCTCGTCCGCCGTCACGTCACGTATGTAGCCGCGGACGAAGGTCTCCAGGGTTTCCTCGGACATGCGCTTGCAGCCCGGGCCGTCCGGAAGGGTCGCTTTGCTCAGGTAGAAGCAGTAGTCGCAACCCAGGTTGCAGGCCGAGCCGGCCGGCTTGATCATCGCGTGGAAATCCACGGGACACTTGTCGGCCAGGAGCGACGGTGCGTCGTACCGGTCTGCGGTCCGCAACCGCCCGGTGGCGTCGCAGATGAGCGGGAAGGTTCCCCGTGTAGTCGTCTCGAAAGTCACCGCTTCCCCCTTTCTCTGATTGGCGCCCGGCGGTAGGACGCCGCTAGCGGTCGGACGGCGGGCTTCCCGGCAACCAGCCCGGTACGTAGAGGAGGCTGACGAAGATTGTTGTCGAAGCGCTTCCGGACGGCGAAGTCGACCGTGCGGCAGTTGAGCATCGTCGTTCCTTTCATTTCGTGCTTCTCAACGAATGTCCTGCGTTTCCAACCAGCCGCGGATCTCGCACCCCAGCTCATCGAGTAGTTCCGCATACTCGGCCCGCCGCTGGGTGGCGCTGGCCAAGTCGTCCCTCCGCAGCCGCGCGAGGGCCTTGTAGCAGTCGCGGTAGTCCTTGCACAGCGACCGGAACGTCACGTCATGCCGGAAGGCACGCTCGATCAACTCTTCGCGCCCCGCGAAACGGTCCTTGATCAACTTCAGTACGTCGGCAGCTGTGGGCACGGCGACGTCCATCCCGGCAGCGGTGAATCGTCAGGGCTCGCCCTTCTCGGAGCGCGATGCCCAATCCTCCGCGCGCGGCGAAATGGCGGAAAGGGGTTTACGGTAACGGAATGTAGGCTACAATTGCGAAAAGCGGCTCCCAGGCAAAGCCACAGCCTAGACAGGTCGGTCTGCAGTATGACGGGGGACAAGACGCCAAGATCGTCGACCGGGTCGGAACCGCTCCAGTCGATTGACCCCGAGCAGATTCGTGTTCAGCTCGACCGCATCCTCGCGAGCCGCGAATTTCACGCCACGAGCCGGATACGCGATTTTCTGAAATTCATCGTCGCGGAGACGCTGGCCGGCAAGGCCGATCGGCTCAAGGGCTACACGATCGCGACCGAGGTCTTCGGGCGGAACGGCGATTTCGATGCTGCCCAGGATCCCATCGTGCGAATTCAGGCGGGACGGCTGCGTCGGGCCCTGGAACGCTACTACCTGGTGGCCGGCGGGCAGGACGAGATCATCATCGACATGCCCAAGGGCCGCTACATCCCGACATTCGTGCGCCGGACGCCGCCACCTGCCCCTCCGGCGGCGGACACCGCTGCGCAGGAACTGGTCGACCTGTCGCGCGGTCCCGCTGTCGCGGTCATGCCCCTGCAGGACCTCACGCTTGCTACGGACCAAGCATTCTTTGCCGTGGGTCTCGCCGAAGAAATCGTCACCGAGCTGAACCGGTACCAGGACATCGTGGTGGTGCCGTGCCAGCGCGTCAGCGAGGTTGCCGGTTCGCCGGAGGAAACGACCGCGCTCCGCCGCGCATGGGGAGCGAGATTCCTGTTGAGAGGGGCTGTACGTCGCGATGCCACGACGGCCAAGGTGTCAGCCGGTCTCGTCGACACGAGAACGGGTCGTCAGGTCTGGGCCGGATCCTACAAGCTCAGCCTCGAGGCCGCCGAACTGATCGCGACCCAGGAGGAGATCGCTGCCAGAGTCGTCTCTGCCATCGCCAGCGAGCACGGCATCATCGCGGAGCGTCTGACGGCCGAGTCGCGCAAGAAGCGCCCCGCCGAGCTCAGTACCTACGAGGCAATGCTGCGTTACTACTCGTACCAGATCGCTCCCTCGCCCGAGGCGAGCAGACCTGTCTTCCAGGGACTGCAGGCCGCCGTGGAACGGGAGCCGGACTACGGGCCTCCATGGTCGGCACTGGCCACGCTCTATTGTCAGATGTATGTCTTCGACGCGCCAGGCTTCGACGATCCTCTCGCCACCGGGCTCGAGTATGCGCAGCGGGGCGTCCTGCTGGAACCCAAACGCCAGCTTAGCCGTCTGATCGTGGCGTACGCTCTCCTGCTCAGCAGCAGAGTCGATTCCTTCCGCTCCGAGGCGGAGACCGTCCTGGAGCTGAATCCCCACAATCCCTACGCGGTGGGCACAATCGGTTACATGCAGGTCCTGGCCGGCGATTTCGACCAGGGGCGGCGGCTGCTCGAACGGGCGATGGCGGCCGGCCCCGTGTATCCACGCTGGTTCCACAATGGGCTCTACCTCGAGCGCTTCCACGCCGGAGATTACCCGGGGGCCCGGGACCGCGTGCAACTCGTCGACGCGACGGAACGATGGCAGCCGGCGATGCTGGCGGCAGTCCTCGGTAAGCTGGGCCTGGTCGAGGAGGCAGCCCCAGCCGTCGCACAGCTGCTGGCCCAGACGCCGGATTTCTGCGAGCGGGGGCGAGAGATCATCGAACGCTCGGTCAAGGAACCGCGACTCGTGGACGACATGATCGACGGACTGCGGAAGGCCGGCCTCGACATGGTCGACGCTTGACGGAACCGCGGGTACGGTCGCCAGCCGTCGTTTCCGTCTCCAAGGCCTTGCGTCAGAGTCGCACCGCGATTGTGAACGCTCCGAAGGTATCCACGCCGTTCTGCCCACCAAACTCCTCCGTGCGCATCACGTACGTGAAGGTCAGACGAAAGCTGCGGTAGATCAGTGCCGTCCCCGCCTGGAAGTCGCCGACGAACCGGCGCTTCTCCACTGCGTGACTGTCCTTGAAGGTGCTGCCATCGAGGAAGAGGTTCCGCAACACGGCCCGCGCCTCCGCTCCGGCGAAGAGGTAGCCCACGAGTCGCCGCCGCCGCGCGAAGAACTCCGAGCCCGGTAAGCTCGGCTGGATGCGCGGCGGACCGTAGTCTGCCGGCAGGTCGATACC
>JASFLD010000594.1:0-3290 GCA_050118275.1 Gemmatimonadales bacterium | reverse complement strand
TAAGACCCCCGAAGCCAAGGACGACGTAGAGCGGATCAAGTCGAAGATGACCGAGTCGATCGACCGGATGGCGAACATGGCCGGGAAGGAGAGCAAACCGACGCCCGCCTGATCGGCCACGTCGCAGGAACATTCAACCAGAGGTCAAAGGATGGAGACCTCGCATGTTTCGCCGAAGCGGCGCTTCGGCGCCGTCATCCTCCTCGCCCGGCGTGCCGCCGACACATTCCAACGTTTTCCTCTCGCGCTGATTGCCGCGATCGGCGCAGCGGTGGTACTGCATCGCCTGGCCGACATCTCGTTCAACGAGGGGTTGGGCGCACAGGCCCTTTACCCGATTCTGATGACCTGCGTGCTGGCCGTCCCGCTGTTCATCGCGCTGCCCGTCACCGCGGAAAGCCGGAACTGGCCGCGCCGAGCCCGACTGGGCGCGACCGCCGGGGCCGTCCTCGCCCTGGCCCTCTACTACTGGAGTCTGCCCTATCCCGTCAAAGGCGCCGACCTGGTGCACTTCTTCCTGCTGCTGGCCGCGTTGCACCTCCTCGTCTCTTTCGCCCCCTTCGCCGGGCGACGGGGAGAGGAGAACGGCTTCTGGCAATACAACAAGGCGCTGTTCCTGCGCTTCGCCACGGCCGCGCTCTACTCGACCGTTCTGTATATCGGGCTCGCCCTGGCGATTGGCGCGTGCGAGACGCTGCTCGACTTCGACTTCGACTCAGAGATCTATCTGCAGCTTTGGTATTGGGCCGTCGCCGTCTACAACACCTGGTTCTTCCTGGCCGGGATCCCGCGGGACATACGCGGGCTCCAGCAGAATAGCGACTATCCGACAGCGCTGCGCGTCTTCTCGCAATACGTCCTGATCCCGCTTGTTGCCGTGTACCTGGCGATCCTCTACGCCTACCTGGCAAAGATCGTCATCGAATGGGATCTGCCGAAAGGCTGGGTCGGATATCCCGTCACGGGAGTCGCCATCACCGGGATGCTCGCCTACCTCCTGGTGTATCCGATGCGTGACTGGACGGAGAACGCCTGGATATCGACCTATGCCAGGTACTTCACCTGGTCGCTATTCCCGCTGATCGGGTTGATGGCCGTGGCGATCGGCACACGGATCAGCGACTACGGTATCACCGAACGACGTTACCTGGCCGCCGTCGCCACAGTCTGGCTCTTCGGGTCGGCTTTATACTCGGCCATCAGGCGGGAGCGAGCCGACATCCGCGCCATCCCGACCTCGCTGTGCATCGTCGCTCTGCTGTCCGCCTTCGGTCCTTGGGGAGCCACGTCGGTGTCGCGCAGCCAGCAATTGGGTCGCCTGCGAGACCTGCTGGTGCGCGAGGACGTGATGGTGGGCGGCGTGCTGAGTGGTGACGCCCGAAGCATCGACTTCGAGCAGCAGAAGGAGATCAGCAATATCGTCAAATACCTGCACGACTACCACGGCCTCGCGACCATCCGATCCTGGTACGCGAGCTCCGACATCCCGGCCGAAGACCTCACACCGTCGCTCGCCATGCAGGAAATGGGACTCGAGTACCTCGGCCCCCGGGTCCGTTCCGGGCAGAGTTTCTCGCTCAGTGCGAACCTTCCGAACCCGCTCTCCGTCGCGGGCTTCGATTACGCCTACCGGGCGGACTATTTCTGGGACGACGAAGCCGCAATCTTCAGCGTAGACCTGGACAGCCTCAGCGTGCTCTCGCTGAACGGGACGACCGTACGCTTAGGAGAACCGAGCCGGCCGATTTCATTCCTCGAGGTCGACCTTCGGCCCAAGATCGCGGAACTACGGAAGAACAGCGGACGCGGCGAGACGATCCGGCCAGCGGATGCGACCATCGAGGCCGAGAACGACAGTTACCGACTGACGATATACCTGAACACCATCGCAGGGGCGGGCAGCCCCGATTCTTCGAGGCTGAGCCAACTGAACGCTACGTTCCTGGTTGACCGGAGGTAGCGCCAGCGATTGCCTCGAAGGAGACGGGCCGGGCTACCTCGCCTGGTCGCTCGGCTCGATCGCTTCCAGCCACGCGCCGCTAAATCTCCTTGGGGCAACATGCAGATGTCGCACTTGGAAGGTGACCAGCGGGGTACCGGCGCGCAGCGCGAAACGTTGACCGACCAAACCCAAAGGCCCTTCGCTGACCACGTGGGCGACGTCTGGACTGAACTTCCTCAGGTAGCGATATGCGGCACTGTAAGGAGGGATGGAGAGACGAATCCCCGCCTCGCGTGTATCGCCGAACCTGTGTGATGAGTCAGATGGCGGCGGCCGACTCGACGGGTAGGTCGGCCCGGGCCTGTCGTACCGCCAGAGTCTCTTGTCGTCGTCCGATCGCGAAGCCCACACCCAACCAGACGAGGCAGATGGGGGCGGCGGCGAAGGCGAGGGTCGACATGGAGAGTCCCAGCCAGATGAATGCGCCGTAGACCCACGCTGCTACTTGATCCCCACCACGGTAGATGAAGGTGTCGATGAAGTTCTTTGCTTTGTACTTATCCTCTCGGCTCACCACGGTGTAGAGGACCTCACGAGTCGGGCGCGCGACCGCGTAGTTTCCGGCGCGACGAAGAGTCTGGAACACAACCAGGACGCCCAAGAACGGCCAAAGGCCGAGGCCGGTGAAGCCGAGCACACACAGCGCCGGCAAGAGAGACAACGTTACCGCCACACCCAGCCACTTAATGAAGCGCCCGGTGAGGAAGACCTGGATCAGCACGGTCAGCAAGTTCACGGCCAAGTCGATCTTCGCAAAGAAGGCCGTGCGCGCCGCGCGATCGAAGATCGACTCTTCGACGATCGCGGTTTGCTGGAAGTAGAGAAAGGTGGCCGCCGTCGTGTAAAGTGCCATGTAGGCACAGATACCCAGGAGATAGGGCGAACGGACAAGATGGGTTATGCCGGCGAATACGCCGCCACCGATCGGCTGGTCGGCGTCGCGTCGTGGACGGTGTGCCGAGAATCCGCGTCCGGGCTCGGTCTCGGGCAAGCCCCCGACCCGGATACCTGCCTCTTCCACCTGCGCCGCCGAATCGGGACCGTCCGTCTTGGAGAGCAGGCGAACACACTGCACGGCCAACTCGAGCAATACCACCGAGATGAGGATCAAATGGACGGCACCGATGATCTCGACCAGGACGGCGGTCGTCGCGGCGCCGAGAATCGCGCCCAGCGTGCCCCCCACGGCCATGAAGCCGAACATGCGCTTCCCCTGGGCATTGCTGAACAGGTCCACCATGAACGCCCAGAAGACCGAGACAACGAAGAGGTTGAAGACGCTGACCCA
>JASFLD010000593.1:0-3304 GCA_050118275.1 Gemmatimonadales bacterium | reverse complement strand
ATCGAATCGGGGCCGACGACCAGCACGCCGAGCGACCAGCGGATCCTCTGGTCGCCGGGATTGCAGGAAGCGGGTCAGCCGAAGAGCCTCGACCTGCCGGTCATGTTCGGCACGTTCGGCGACCGGACGTATTCGTTGGGCGGCGCGGGCACCGGCGGCCTGTTCGGCGACGAGTTCCGCGAGCGCTACGAGCACTTGCCGCGGCCACCGGTAGGCTACAAGTACGTGGGCTGGCTGGCGTCCGGTGATACGCTTTTCGTCAGGCTGCCGGACGAGTCGTTCACGTCGCCGCCGCCGGAGTACGCGATGCTGGAGGCGGCGGACCGGGATGTGTCGATATCCGATGTGGTGCAACCGCTGGAGATTCTGGCGGCGTTCAGCAAGATCTGCCTTTACGAGGTCAGCGGTTGTCAGGGTCCGTATGACGTGGGACAGTACGACACGTTCATCCTGTCGCTGGAACCGCGGGCCGGGTTGGCGGATGAGATCGGGCCGACTCGCGTCCTCGAGGCGCTGATCCCGACGCCGAAACCAAGGGAATAGCAGGCCGGACTTGGCGTCGTAAGTCAAGAGTGCGGTTTAGTAGGGGGTCCCCGTGCGGCAGGCATGTACGGGGGCCTCTTCATTCGCAGCGAACGGGGTGTCGGAAGGGGCTCTCGGACGGCGCCAAGACATAGGGTATTGACAGATCAAACAGATGGGTGCTATGATGGGCGCGCCAACATTTCAACCCGTGCAGGCGCGGAGTTGCGGCAGCGGCAACCCGTGTCCTTGATAATCTGAAGTCCGTAGCTAGCCGCTGGCGACGCGGTCGCCGGAATAGATATAGATAGGCCGTCCTCGGTTTATGGGATCGCCGCCCGAAAGACGTGACGGCTAGCGGGGGCGATCGGTGAAAATACCTACGGAGGCAAGTCACGGGTTATTCCTTTGTTCGTTTTCCTGACAGATTGTTCGTTTTCGCATCTCACCCTGACGCACTGGTGCGTAAGCTGCGTTCGTATGCTCAAAGGAGGGGGCTGTGAGATACCGTGCGTTTTTGTCTAGTCTGGTCGTCCTAGCTCTGGTCGGCGGTCTATTGGCGACCGCTGAACCTGCCAGTGCGCAGGCCACCAGTGGGAAGCTGACCGGCGTCGCCACCGACGCGCAGACCGGCGAGGCCCTGGCCGGGGTACAGGTGTACCTGGAGGGGACCGGGCTGGGCGCGATCACGGCGGACAACGGTCGGTACTTCATCATCAACGTACCGCCGTCGACGTATACGGTGGTCGCCGAGGTACTCGGCTATCAGACGACCCGGGTCGAGAACGTGGTCGTGGTGATCAACGCGACGCGGACACTCGACTTCCAGCTGACGCCGCAGGCGATCGCGGTGGAGGAGATCCGGGTGGAGGTCGAGAGGACGCCCCTGGTGGAACTCAATACGCCGGGGAGCCAGGATCTGGTCAGCGCCGAGCAGTTGCAGAGCCTGCCGGTGAATACGGTGGAGGAGGCGCTGGAGTTGAAGCAGGGCTTCTTCACGGTACCGGACAACGAGAACATCCTGGCGTTCACGGAGAAGTCGCGCGGGATCACGCCGGTGCGGATCCGTGGTGGCCGTAACGGCGAGACGGTGACGCTGATCGACGGCATTCCGATCAACAACTACATCTTCGGCGGAGCGGCGTTCTCGCTGACGAAGGCGGCGGTTGGGCAGTTGACCTTCCGCAAGGGCGGCCTGCCGGCGATGTACGGTAACGCGCTGTCGGGCGTGGTGGACATCGCGACGAAGGAGCCGTCGTCGGACCTGAGGGGCAGCTTCGAGTACCAGACGTCGAAGCTGGCCGGTGCGCTGGGCAGCACGCCGGACGACCTGAACGACTTCGACTTCCTCGAGGGCTATCTGAGCGGTCCCGTGCCGGCGACCGACAGCAAGCTGCGATTCTTGTTGGCGGGCCGTCAGCAGTCGAGCGCGACGCGGGTGCTGGAGTTCGACAACGACGTGTTCGATCCGAGCAATCCGCCGGGCGACCGGCTGAACACGCCGAACGTGTGGGACGTGTTCGCCGGCTGGCGCGCCTTCGGGTACGACGACGAGCAGCAGATCTACGCGAAGATGCAGTATCTGTTCACGCCGAACACGAAGCTGAGCGTGTCGTACATCGACGAGTCGCGGCAGTTCCAGCGCTACGACTTCGACTTCCTGTTGACCTACGACGACCCGCTGACCTCGCCGATCATCAACTCGGCCGCCGACTCGTTCGCCGTGGACGGATTGGACGAGAAGGACGTCGTGCTGGGCTCGGTGCAGGCGAACCGTCAGTTGTTCGTGGGGGCGTTCAGCCAGGTAATCGGGCGAACGTTCCTGAACGTCAACGCGGGCGTGTTCAAGCAGGACCGACTGAACTGCAACTTCTTCCAGGGTATCTGCCTGGGTGACAATTTCTCTGACATCAACTTCACGGGCGATCAGTTCGCGGCGTCGGGGATCACGGTGGACCACCCGACGGCGGGGACGGATCAGTTCTACGGCGGCGAGGACATGACGACCTACGTGCTGCGCGCCGACGTGCAGTCGCAGGTGAGCGACCATCACAACCTGTCGTTCGGTGCCTTCGCCGACCTCCACGATCTGAACTTCGACGAAACGACGAACCAGGGCACCAACGACATCTTCGTGGTGAACCAGAAGTACAGCGGGAACCCGTGGGACGCGGCGGTCTATTTGCAGGACCGCGTCGAGTACGACTTCATCAACATCGACCTCGGCCTGCGCTTCGACTTCGGCAAGGCGGGCGGCCTGTTCTTCGTCGATCCGCTGGACCCGACGAACGGGACGACGGCACGCGAGGTTTGCCAGAATCCGGGTGACTTCGGCCCGGTGGTCGACCCGGTGACGGGCGAGACGGTGACGCCGGACGCGAACTGGACGCTGTTGTCGTGCAGCGATCCGGCGGTGCGTGAACAGGCGGCGATCATCGCGTACGCGGACGACTTCGAGGAGTCGTCGACGCGAACGCAGGTGAGCCCGCGGTTGGGACTGTCGTTCCCGGTGACGGCGAATTCCAGCGTGTTCTTCAACTACGCGATCAACACGCAGAATCCGCTGATGAACAACATCTACCAGAACACCAGCATCGGCACGGAGGGCGAGGCGCTGCCGTGTGGTCTGCGGGGCGTGGCCTCGCGCTCGGCGATTGCCAACTCGCAGTGCGGGCCGATCATATTCTCCGACCAGTTCGCGGCGTCGTTCCTGGGCAATCCGAACCTGCTGATCGAGAAGACGTCGTCCTACGAGCTGGGTTACCTGGCGAACATCGCCGAC
>JASFLD010000592.1:0-3305 GCA_050118275.1 Gemmatimonadales bacterium | reverse complement strand
AAGGGTCGAGCTCCACAAAAAATAAGTGCCCCGGCTGCCTGTGGGCAACCGGGGCTTGGGTGTTGGATATGCGTTCCTTGCGGATACGTGAGGTCCGGGTCGGAGAAGAGACGCGGGTGACTGACCTGCTTGCCCGGATCCCGCGCGACGCGTGGAGGAGGAACATACGCCAAAGCCGCGCGCCGTGGCGTGTCGAGATCGTGAACAAACTGTGACGGTGCTACGCGCTGCGATCTTTGTGCTGGAACTGATCTCGCGAGGTTTCAGGGTGGAGGGTGTTCCCAAAAAGAAACCGCCGCGGCCCGAGGGCGCGGCGGTTTCGGTGTCGTCAACCGTCGCCGTTAGTTGGGCGGGAACTCGGTCCAGTCCGCGGTCCAGTCGGTGCCATCCGGGTAGAATGCACCCTGACAGTCGGGGTTGTCGATGCGGTAGTCCGGCGTGTCGCCGTCGATCGCTCCGCTGTAGTCGCCCACAAAACCGGGATCGACCACCACGTTGTTCTGCGCTGGCATGTTGGTGTTCTCCGGGAAGAAATTGACTTCATCCTCCACATTGCCGGTTCCACTGTAGTCGTTGCAGTCCGAGTCGCCCACGATAACGGTCTCTCCCGTGTCTGGGTCTGTCTCTTCCCTGCAATTGACGTCCTCAATGAAGTTCGGGTTGTTATTGTCGAAGCAGCCGTTCGTCACGAGGAGGCCGGTCGGCCAACCGCCGGTGGCGGCCCAGCCGTTGTCGCGGATGTCGACACCTGCTCGGCTCCAACCTTGTACGACGACGCCATCCACGGTGCCCCAGGTTCCGCGGCGCAGCACCATGCCCTGCTGCGTGCTGCCGGCGGAGGCGACGATCGTACCGTATCGGACCGTGGGCGCCGAACGCGGCGTCACGTCGGGGTTCTGAGAGTAGTTGTCCGCTTCGATGCCTCGCGGGTCCTCGGAGCTGCCCGCAAAGTGATGCACGATGAAGTTTGTCACATTTCCGCGGTAGCCCTGGTCCCAGTCCAGGCCGTCGTCGCCGGTTCCCGAGACGATGAGATGACTGATATCGGGGATGCCACCGAAGAACTCCACACCGTCGTCGAGACCTCGGTGGAGCTGGATGAAGTCGAGGCTGGTATCGGAGCCGCAACCGCCGACGGTCAAGCTGTTGAGCTCGTTGCCCTCAACCCCACCGAATTTGAAACCAGCAAACTGGATGCGGACGTAGTTGAGCGTGCCGCAGTCCCAGGTGTCGTCATCTCCGCCATACTGACCGCGGTTCTCGTCAGATGGAAGGCCTTCGATGTTGTTCGTGCAGGTGATTCCGGTGTCACCGCCGCATGTAGCACCACCCCAGCTGAGGGTCGCCTTTCCGAGAAGCACCAAGCCACCCCAATCGCCTGCGATGCGCTGTCCAGGCTCCCCCACTGCGGTCATCGTGATCGGGGCCTCCTTGGTGCCGTTGGCTTCGATCTTGCCGCTTGTCGTGACTATGAGAGCGGAGCCACTGATACCCTGGACCGTCACCCCGGCATCGATGGTGAGCGTCGCGCCGTTGACCACATAGGTCTCCTGATTCAGCTGGTAGGTGCAGGGGAGTTTCAGCACGGTGTTCTGAGTGATCTCTTCGTTAGAGATCTGCACCGTGCCGCTGCCCCCATTGTCAGCGCAGAGATCGACGGTGCCGCCGGTGCCGCCGGTGCCGCCGGTGCCGCCGGTGCCGCCGGTGCCGCCGGTGCCGCCGTTATCGTCGCCACACGCAGCGCCAAAGGCCGCCAACGCGCCCACAAGAACTATTCCTATATATTTTCCCATATCCATTCCTCTTTCTAGGCGGCCCCCTCTCGGCGCCGCGTCGACATCGATATCCTTTGTCTATCGAATCAGCTGTCTCCTCAATAGACGTACTCGGCCCCAATGCTCACGCTGGTTCCAAAGTTCTCCAGGTTCACGAGCTGGCCCCCTTGCCGGTATCGCTGTTTCACATGGGGCCTTGGCTGCCAGGTGGCGATGAAATCCAGCAGATGCTGCGGGAGATCATAAACGTCGGGTATTACGAAGTCGCCAGCAGCGGATCCTGCTTCGACAATCCGCGGTCCGAATGCGTTGTAGACCAATCCGACCATGAATCCCGCATCAGGATCGTCAAAACGAAGTGACAAGTTGGTGACCCAGGGTGACTGGTTGAAAAGTCGGCGCTGCAGACGTCCCGAAATTCCTTGGCCCGAAGGCAGGTTCGTCTGCGAGCCCATTATCGCCACGTTCCCCACGAAAAAGAGCCGGTCGAGCTTCTCGTGCAAGCGAGCAAACCCGAGGCGAAGCTCGATCTCGCCGCCTACCAGCCAAGCGGAGTTTGCGTTCAAGAAGGTAGCCGTGCTGTTGACCTGATTGAGAATGACGAACTCGATCGGCTTGTCGAACCACTTGAAAAAGGCCGTTGCGGCAAAGAGGTCCGTGGAACCGAAGTAGTATTCGTACCTGGCTTCCGCATTCTGCACCACGGTGCTTTCGAGGTTCGGATTGCCAGTGACATTCCAGCCGCGGATGAAGTCTACGTAGTTGAAGGGTGCCAGCTCACGAATGGCAGGCCGAATGGCCGTCATGCCATAGCCGAGAATCACGAACATCTCCTCGTTGGCCTGAAATCGAAGAGTGGCTGAAGGCAGTGGATTGAGATCGGTGCGATCCGTTTCCTTGATGTCGTCCGGATTCGTGACCTCCGCGAAGGGGCTTTGGGATCGGACGCGTTGAGTAAACGCCTCGAACCGCATGAGCCCCAAAAACTTCAACCACGGCGCCATCGGCGTCTCAAGCTGTGCATAGCCGGCCAGGAACCGATTGCTGGCCAGGTAGCTGTCCTCGATTTGGGTCACCTCTCGGATGGTCGTGATTCCGCCCAGGTTGAGCTCGTCGAAGAGCACCTCCGGGTCGCCGATGAGCTGCGAGCCACCGAGCTGCTGTTGCACGAAGCGCCGCGCGGTGAAGTCGCGGTTCTGATACCCGCCGTAGAACCCGAGGGATGCATAGGCCGTCGACTCGAACGCTTGAAACACCGGAAACCGGACGCTGCCTTGCCCTTGAACGAAGTACTGCTTCAGATCGGAATAGTAGCGGCTGACGAGCGTATTGAGCTGACTGGTCGTGAACTGCTGGATGTCTCGCCGATCGGGCTCGTCTCGCCGTCCCAGGCCGCCGCTCGCGTTCCACTGAAATCGGGCCTTGGTTTTTCCGAGGTTGCGGTGATCTCCGGTCAGCTGGTTGAACATGACCGACCGGCCGATGAAATCGTAGGTGTTCTTGCTGAGGAGAAACTGATCCTCGAAGCCG
>JASFLD010000591.1:0-3308 GCA_050118275.1 Gemmatimonadales bacterium | reverse complement strand
GAAACCGCCGTTGGAGACCCTTTCAGCGCGTTCGCGCCCCGAAAGTCGGGTCACTCACCGGTCCGGAAGGCAGAGCTCCACACGAAACGACATCCACTCGATGACCGCCCCTGGACGGTCCGAGCTCGGCGGCGCCGCAGCTCCGTCCTCGATCCAGAAGGTCGCCGGATAGCTCCTCACTTGCTCCAACTCCTGGCGCGCGGAGTCAACCTGGGCCTGCGTGTGATTACCCGGCCAGAGCAGAACGTCGAGGGCGTGTCTGGCGGAATCGTAATCCCTCCGAGAGGCGACGAAGGCGAACTGGCGCGGCGTCCAGCCAAGCGCTTCACCGGCCGTCAGCCCGTAGCCTGTGTCCACGTAGCGAGGGTTGCGAAACCGATACGGCGGAGTGGCCACCATGGAATAGTCGAGTTCGCGCGACGTCGCTGGCGTGACTCGAATCGTCCAACCCTGGGGATTCCGCGGATGCGTCTCCGGCTCGAGCATGAACACGAGTTGATCGGCAAACGGCCGTTCGAACACTTCACCCTGCGAGACTCGCCCGCGAATCACCGCGTGGTGACACGCGGGCGACGGGCCCGGCTCCCGGGTCGTTGACGCCTGCCCGCAGGCCGCGGCAACGAGGGCAACGGCGAAGGTCAATGAGCCATGCGTCGCCGCTCGGCCCTTCCCGCCCCGTCGGGTCAGCTTCGAGACTCCTGGGAGACGGTCGCACCCACGGTGATGATCACCTTTCCCCGAACTTCGTCCTCAACCAAGTGCCGGAGTGCCGCGCGCGTCTCACTCAACGGGTAGGTACTGTCGATGATCGGTGTGACCTTCCCATCCGCGAGGAGGTCCCGCAGGATGGTCATCGCCTCTTCCCTGCTGGGAACCGAAGACCGGCCCAGGCGTAGTTGTTTCACGAAGAGTGAGAGGAATATCAGTCTGATGAAACGGGGAAGCAGCCCCAAGAATCGCTTGCCTGACGCCCCAAACTTCTCATGCCCGATGAGCACGTATTTTCCGTGGCGTTCCAGAGCGCGCCTGCAAGCGGAAAACGAGTTGTTGCCAGGGACATCGAGGATGAAGTCGTAGCGAACGCCACGTCGGGTGAAGTCCTCTTCGGTGTAGTCGATGACCTCGTCCGCCCCGAGTGAACGGAGCATGCTCAGCTTGCTGGTGGTGTCCACGCCCGTTACGTGTGCTCCGTAGGCTTTCGCGACCTGCAAGGCTAGCGACCCGACGCCGCCCCCGGCGCCATTGACCAACACCCTCTGCCCTGGCCGTATCAGACTCCCTCCCCGGAGGTTCAGCAGCGTGATGAACCCGGACGTCGGGACCGAGGCGGCCTGCTCGAACGAGACGTTGTCAGGCTTCAACGCCAGCCATTCCTGTCGAGCGGACACGTATTCGGCAAAAGCTCCGCCATTGGTCCATTGATGAGCATCGATCGTTTCGCCGAATACGGCGTCACCCCGGCGAAAGCGCGTCACGTTCTTCCCGACGGACTCGACGATTCCCGCCATGTCTGTACCGGGGATCGGATTCTTGGGTTTGGAGAACCCGCCTCCCATCAGGCGAAGTACGTAGGGCCGCCCGGTCACGACATGCCAGACATCGGGATGCAACGAGGCCGCGCGAATCTGCACCAATACCTCATCGTCGCCGACCCTTGGCCTCTCGACTTCGCGCAACTCGAGATCATCCGGAGACCCATACTTCTCTTGCACAATCGCTTTCATGACCTTCTCGAGTCCGACACTGTCCGGTTACGGCCCATGGAGACGCCGTTCGTCCCGACCTCACACTCGTCAAACTGGAGAGCGCAGGATACTTGAGAGACGTTCCCGCTTCCGCATTCCAGTATGAGCACGTGGGCTCTGGTCAACAAGCCGGTCGTCGAGCAGATCCGACGGCACCGTCGAATTCCTCGATAGGGCGATCCGCTCCACTGAGCTGGTGGCGGCGGCCACCCCGACGGGGCACCTTCACACGCTTACCTCGAACCGAGGCCGACGACTCGACGAGCCGTCGGCCTCTTCTCGCAGGGCAGTCCTGTCATGCTGGTCGACTTACACCTACCGGCCTCCGAGTCCGGGATGATCGGGGCTCACGTACGATAGCCCCGCCGCACCGGCGCACAAATCGTTCTCGATCTGCTGCAATACCGCGAACTCGCCCCAGATCGCCGGACCGATCTCCTCGCCATCCGCGCTGTACCAGACCCCATCGATGGCGCGCGCATCCTCAGGAGCGGCGACGATCTTCACGAAGTAATTCCACTTGCACAGTTCCCCGCCCAACCCGTACTCGCCCGCCTGATAGTTCGTGAGCCAGGCGCCGGATCCAATGTAGCTGTCATATCCGTAGTGACGGTCCAGGTACCCATCGTCGTCACAGTCTTTGTTGTTGAGCCAAGCATCATTCCACTTCATGATGAGATCCACGTCCGCGTATTCCTGGCACCAAGCGCCGTCGCGATACGCGTCGCAGTATCCTCCGTTGAAGATGTAAGCTTGGTAGTTGTAGCCCCACTTGTCGTAGCCGGGCTCTATCACTTCCCCCGCGCTGGTGAGAAGTTCGCCCGTTGGGATGGTCGTACAGTCTGCGGCCGCACCACCCGCCAACGACTCGACACCGGGCCCGGCCGGTGCCTTCTCGCAAGCGTAGGCGAGCACCGCGAGCGCAATCGCAGTGAGTGCTGCATGAGCTATCTTCGTCATCGTCAATCTCCCGCATTGTGCTGCTGTTCGCCAAGCGGAGCCGGCTGTCGGCTCCGCCATCGACCTAGTGCGCATCAGGGCGGGGCTCTTATCCGTTGATTCGAGCACGTCGATGAGTCGAAACCCAACCGGCCTCGCCGCCGGTGCCGACCGCACGCCGATGTCAAACCGTCCGCCTTGAGGGCATCTCCGTTCGGCACTGCCACACCGAGGAACTCCTGTGGGGGTGAGGCATTCTTTCTCGGCCACTACAGGTAGTCTACCAGCGGTCTATGACATCGCCGTCGGTGCGCGGGCGGGCGAACCCCCTATCGAGAACGGTTCGCGCGTTCGTTGTGAGAGCGGGTGAAATGCTGCTTCAAGCTTGTCAGCTTTACACGATCGTCGTGGCGCAAATCGCTCGCGTGAACCTGGGGATACCGTATCGGCCGCCAGCCACGGCGAAGAACAGCGTGTTGCGATCCAGCGCGGCCTGCGGCCCGGGGGGCGGTAACCGTGTGGCGGACGCCGTCAGACAACGTCATCCCTGCCCTGTCGGCTGGCCTGGGATCGACACACTCGACACCCTCTAGGCGTCTAGCGAACTCGATGTTGGAGGTGCGG
>JASFLD010000590.1:0-3327 GCA_050118275.1 Gemmatimonadales bacterium | reverse complement strand
GTGGAGCTCCGCGCGCGAGGCGTCGCGGTGCTCCTTGACGATGTCGCGCACCTTCTCGCGCTGCTCCTCGGTGAGGTTGAGACGGTCCCAGGGCCCGCGGTCCCCCGCCGGCTGGGCCATCGCCGACGCCGCCGAAAGCAGCACCGCGGCCGTGACGACCGCCGCTGCTAGCGCGACCAGGGATCTCCGGTGCGATTGCGTGTTCATTGTCATCTCTCCTTGTCTAGAGGTGGGGTCTCGATTTCGATTCCTTGACCCTTCAAACGTCAATCTAGATAATAAGTTGCGGCATTACCAGCGTTGTGGGACCAACGCCGTTTCGGCGGGGCGAAACGGAGCAGGGGCGGGACCGGGCGGGTTCAAACGTCGTCGCCGAAACGCTCCAGGAAGCCGTCGCGGTAGGTGCGCGTGAGCGTGAGTTCCTCGCCGCCCTCCATGACCACGGTGTAGTCGCCGTGGCGGTCGGGCTCGAGACGGCGAACGCGGTCGACGTTGACGATGGACGAACGATGTATGCGCGCGAAGCGGCCCGGGTCGAGCCGCGCCGCCACCCGCTGCAGGGTTTCGCGGTGCAGGTAGGTCCTGGCACCGACGTGAAAGGTGACGTAGTTGCCGTCGGCCTCGACCCAGTCGATGGCATCGACGTCGATGACGTGGATGGCGCCCCCCGACTTGACCGCGAACTTGCGCGCATACGCGGGGGCGTCGAGGCGCGCGAGCACCTCTTCGAGCCGCCCCGCCGCCTCGTTCTCGCGTTGGGCACGCAAGCGCCCGCGCAGGAACTCGACGGTGCGCTGCAGCCGTTCGGGGTCGATGGGTTTGAGCAGGTAGTCGACCGCGTGGGCCTCGAACGCGTCGATCGCGAAACGGTCGTACGCGGTGGCGAACACCACCATGGGCATGCGCTCGGGACCTATGGCCCGTACCACCTCGAGACCGCTCATCCCCGGCATCTGCACGTCCAGAAAGACGACGTCGGGGTCGGACCCGGCTACTGCCGCGATCGCTTCCGAGCCGCTGGCGCACTCGGCCACCACTTCGACATCGTCGAACGCCGACAGCAGCGAACGCATCTTGCGCCGCGCGTGGACCTCGTCGTCCACGATGACGGCCCGTATCATGACGCCTCCTTCCCCGCCGGTATGTCGACGAACACGCGCACGCCGCCGCCGTCGAGGTCACTGATTTCGAAGCGATAGTCGTCGCCGTAGAGTTGTGCCAGACGATCGCGGGTGTTGCGAAGCCCCACGCCCTCGCGAAGCACGTCGCCGCCGGGAAGCCCCGGCCCGTTGTCCCGGACCTCCGCGTGCAGGCGCCCACCAACGGAGTGTGCGCGCACATCGACGGCAATGACACCCTCCACCGCCTCCAGTCCGTGTTTGATCGAGTTCTCCACGATGGGTTGGAGCAGGAGATTGGGCACCGCCACCCCCCCGGCCGCGTCGTCGATGTCGAATGACACGTCCAGCCGCTCCGGGTATCGCGTCTTCATGATGTCGAGATACACCGCCACGAAACGCACCTCGTCGGACAGCGGCACAGTGTGCCGCCCCGCATTGTCGAGCGCCAGCCGCAGCAGAGTGCTGAGGTCGCGGATCACGCGGTCGGCGACGTCGACGTTCTGATAGATGAGCGAGGAGAGCGTGTTGAGGGTGTTGAACAGGAAATGCGGGTGGAGCTGGTCCTCGAGCGCCTGCAGGCGCGCCGTTGCCAGCTGTGCTTCCAGCGCCGTCGCGTGCACCTCGCGCTCGCGCAGCCGGCGGCTCGAATCGACGGCGTGCCATACGCCGACCACGAGCCAGTAGCCGATCAGCGTAGTGAGCGAATGCCGCGCGACCTGCATCGCCAGACGCAGGTCGGGGTTGCGGCCGAACCCCGGTCCGCGCCCGCCGCGGAAACCGCGGGGCAGATCGATGAGCGCGTCCATCGACCAGCGCACCAGCCACCAGTGGATCAGCATGAAGGCGGCCGCGGCCACCAGGTGCAGCAATAGCGCGCGCACCAGACGGCCACGCCCCAGGGGAGCAAAATTACACACCAGCACCGGCAGCGGAACCAGGAAGCCGAGCACGTAGAACGTCACCGCCAGCTCGACCACGCCGGCCGCCATCGGCCGCGGCATGGTGGACAGGAGCGAACGCGGGGGGAAAATGGTGGCGACCACGGCGCCGAGGATCGTCCACGCGACGAGGTAGAGGAACCATCGAAACGGCGCCCTCGACAGAATCGGTTGGGTGGGTGTCATGATAGTCCGACCGGACACGCAATCGCTCCCCAATCTAACGCGTTTGCGGCGGCCGTGCAACCTATGCAATCGACCGTCCCTGGGTTATCCTCTTGACCATGACCGGAGAACGCGTCGAGATCATTGGCCGCGAACGCGAGCTGTCCGAGCTGGCCGCGGCCTTCGATGAGGCCCGCGACGGCCGGGGAGGCTGCGTGCTGGTGTCGGGCGAGGCGGGCGTGGGGCTTACCCGGTTGGCCGAAGAGGCGGTCGCGAGGAGCGGCTTCCACAAGCTCGCCGGGCGGGCGCGGGAAGAGGCGACACCCTCGTACGCGCCGATCGCGTCCGCGCTGCGCGACTGCCTGCGCGCAGGCGCCGGCTTGCAGGACTGCGGTCCACTGGCCGAGTACCTCACGCTGCTGCTGCCGGAGATGGGCGCGGCGCCGCGCGACGCCGACCCGGAGACGCTCACCGAAGCCATGGCCGGAGCACTCGCCGCGCAGGCCCGGCGCACGCCAACGGCGCTCCTCCTCGACGACCTGCAATGGGCCGACAACGCCACGCTCGAACTCCTGCCCACACTCGACGAGCGCCTGCGCACACAGCGTCTCCTTGTCGTGGGCACCTACCGCAGCGACGAAATCGTCCGCCGCCATCCGGTGCGGCGGATGCGCAACGCCCTGCGCCGGGCGCGGCGGCTGCGCGAGATCGCCGTGTCCCCTCTGAAACGCGAGCATACCGGAGAGCTGGTGGCCGGCGTCATCGGCGCGCCGGCGTCGCAGGCGCTCGTCGACCTCATCCACGCGCAGACCCAGGGGCTCCCGCTGTACATCGAGGAACTCGCGGGCGCGCTCGCCTCGAGCGGAGCGCTGGAAGCGGGAACCCATGGCGTGGCCGTGGCCGCGGGGAGCAACGTACCCATCCCCGAAAGCGTTCGCGACGCAGTGCTCATCAAGCTCGACCGGCTCTCGGAGCCAGCACGATTGCTGGTGGAGATCGCCGCCGTGACCGGCACTGACTTCGACGTCGATGTCGTCGGCGCGCTGGCGCGCGAGCGCGGGGTACCCGAGGATGGTTTCGACGAGCTGCTCGAGAGTGGCTTC
>JASFLD010000589.1:0-3336 GCA_050118275.1 Gemmatimonadales bacterium | reverse complement strand
ATCGTCGGCGGGGAAGAACGAGGCGGCGAAGATCGCGTCGGTTGTGGACATCGTGAGCTGCTGGGGCTCACTCCCGTCCACAGGGAAGGCCCAGGCATTGAACACGCCGGACCGATTTGATGAGACGAGGATCCGGCTGTTGTCGTGCGAGAAAGAAGCCCCGAAGTACTGATCGTTCTCGAAGAACTGCGCCACCGTGTACTGCGCGACCTCCCGGCCCGTGTCGACGGTACAGGCCGCCAGCAGAGACAGCGCGGTAAAGGCGGCGAGCCTGAATGCAAATCGAAACATAGGGACCCCCCCAGGAAACCGGTGGATAGTCTCACTGAATAGCCAGCGGCAATCTGGCAGGTAGGGGTCGTGAGCACCAGTGAGAAGTGGAAAGGGACGACGAGGTACTAGCGGCGCACAAACTTCCGGAGCCCGCCGCGCTTTCAAGCGACCGGGGCGGCGCCGTCGGCGCACTCGCTCCCGGCGTCACGCTGCATGAGGCAGCCGCCGAGATGAACGGGATCGCCCGGCAGCCGGAGCCGGCGTATCCAGAGAGCAATACGGATTGGCGGGTTTACGTGGAAAGAC
The DNA here is from genome assembly GCA_050118275.1 of Gemmatimonadales bacterium. Classification (GTDB taxonomy): domain Bacteria; phylum Gemmatimonadota; class Gemmatimonadetes; order Palauibacterales; family KS3-K002; genus JASFMO01. The sequence continues at coordinate 2,757 of JASFLD010000589.1, read as the reverse complement.
GGAGGATGACGTCTGGCAAAAACAAGATCGACTCGTTCGACGGCTCATCCACACTTCGCTCCGTCTCTCCGGCTTTCGACCGAACACCGGGGTCGAGGTGTGCGGATTAGCTGGTTGGGCGGAGCGAGAGGAGAAACACCACGAGCGTGACCGCAGCCGCAGCAGCGAAGATCAGCCCTCCGATAAGCCCGTAGATGAGCCCACCGGCCAGCAGACCGAGTATGCTGGCCACGGCGGCGGCGCTGCCCGCGAATCCCTGTACCGTCCCCTGGACCTCCCTGGCCGTCGCCTTGGCGAGGCTCGCCGTTATCGACGGCCACATGATCCCGTTGCCCAGAGCCAGGAGAGCGGTCCCCGCATATATGGTGACCGTGTCGTTCGACATGTACCCAAGAAAGCTGACGGCGAGCAGCAGACTGCCGGCGGAGATCAGCAACCGGTCGGAGAACCTTCGCGAAAGCCTGCTCAGCACTGGCCCCTGCACCGTCACCATCATCAAGCTCGCGACCGCGAAAAAGATCCCGGTGTCGGTCAGCGACCAACCGAGCCGCGTTGCCGCGTGGACCGGAAAAGCGATGTAGAAGAAGTTGAACGCGAGATACACCAGGAAGTAGAGCGTCATCAGAAAGGCGATGGAAGGGAGACGGAGGATCTCCAGCGTGCCGAGCTTGGGGGCGAGCTCGAGCTCGTAACAGTCGCGTTGCTCCTGGCCCATCACCTTCCGAACGCTGACCTGCTCCGGGCTGGCGGCGAGCACACAGCGCACCGACTCCCGGAGCTTGAACGCAACGGTCCACGACGCAACGGCAGAGATGATGAGTGCCGCGACCACCGGCGGGATCTCTCGCAGCGCCGTCCCGCCCAGCAGGCCGGCGATGGCGGGCCCGAGTATGAATCCGAGGTTCGACGACACGGCCATCTTGCCGAAGGCCGCCGTCCGTTCCGTCTCGGCCGTGATGTCCGCCAGATACGCGTTAGCGACCGAGACGTTGCCGCCCGTGACTCCGTCGAGCGCTCTGGCTAGGAAGAGAGCGACGAGTGGTATGGTTATCGTGAACGTTCCGAGCGCCGCCGAGTCGACTGCCAGCATCTGCCGGGCGGGCAGAAACAGCGCGCCCAGAAATATGAGCCATGAGACGAGGGTGCCAAGCTGGCTCAGTAGCAGGACACGCCGCCGCCCGAATCGGTCGGACCACTGCCCTAGCACAGGTGCGCCGATGAGCTGGAAGAACGAGTAGGTCGCCCCCATCACGCCGTAGATGAAGGCGTTTCCGCCCAGCCGCGTTACCAGGAATACCAGGAACGGCAAGACAATGCTGAAGCCGACAGACCCCATGAAGTTGACCCAGAGGATCGGGGCAATCGGGGTGGGCTCACCGCCTTCGCTGGTTTGCATAGGATGCACGATCGCCGTCGGACCTGCTAACGCGAGTCTTTAGACTGAGCGAGACTGAGCGCGTGTCTCAGCGGACGTTATTCTCGGGGTCGCGCGACGGACGCCCACCGGGCAATGCCGGCGCATCGTAGTCGCGGACGAGATCGGCGAGGCGGTCGAGCAGCCGGGTCAAGGCCCTGGACTTGTGGCGCACCCTAGCGCGATACCAGGCGCGGAAACCGCCATAAGCTGCAGCCAGCGTCGCCATCCCAGCCAGCGCCACAGGCACGGAACCGGCGTCCATGCCGGCAGCGAAAAAGGCCATTCCAAAGATGCCACCGCCGGCGATGGTGGCCGTAGTCAGGAGACCGCGGTCGAAACCGGGGAACTCGGTGATCTTGAAGCGCGTCTTGCCCCGGCGCGGACTGATGTGGACCTTGAGCCGGGGCTTCTTCTTGAACAGTCCCGATCGGGTCTCCCAAGAAAGAAACTGGCTCAACGTCTCATTGATCTGCCCGGAACGACCGACGTTGTCGCGGATCTCCTCCAACAGGATCCCGTAGGTGCCGCCCGACACCTCCACGTCGATCGTTCTCTCCAGCTCCAGCCTGCCCGTGTAGCCGAAGAACCCGCCCTTCTCGATGCTCTCGAGCGGCTCGGCCGGCGGCGCGACCTCGTCGGCGCGGGCCGCATCCCGCACCAGCTCCGGCGCGATCCCGATCTCGGCCGCCATCCGCTCGACCCCACCCAGCGACAACGCCCCCGCCCCCTCCTGGTGCCGGCCCAACTTCGCCTCCAGGTCGGCGGCCCGCTGAACGATGCGTTGCGCCTCATCCTCTTCATAGAGCTTCGGAGCGCCGAACGCGGCTTCCAGCGCTTCGGCGAACTCGCCGGCCGTCGTGTAACGCTCCTCAGGACGCAGGCGCATGGCGTGCACGAGCGCGCTCTCCAGAGAACCCGGCAGGGCATCCAGCTTCAGCCGCTGCTTGGGCGGTGCGTCGATGAAGCGCCCCAGGCGGCCCGCCTCTTCCGTGACCCACATGCCGGGCGCCTCACCGATCAGCATCTCGAAGGCCACGCAGGCCAGGCTGTAGATGTCCGTCGCCTCGCTCAGGTCGGTACGTCCCGCCGCTTGTTCCGGGCTCATGTAGCCGAGCGTCCCCACGGGGTAGCCGGTCCGCGTGATCCTGTCTCCACCGGCCGTCGAGATCGCTTTTGCGACGCCGAAGTCGGCCACGACGGCGTGGCCCTCCGACAGCAATATGTTCTCCGGCTTGATGTCCCGGTGCACGATCCCGCGGCGGTGTGAATAGCTCAACGCGTCCGCCACCTCGAAGGCCAGCTCCAGCGTCTGCCGCGGAGCGAGGCTGCCCTTGCGTTCC
>JASFLD010000588.1:0-3336 GCA_050118275.1 Gemmatimonadales bacterium | reverse complement strand
TGACACCGAGGATGAAGGCAGCTGCTCCCCAACAAAAGCTTGAATACCCCATCACGATTAGTTCGTCCGCGTGCGGCTCCGCAAGGCGCCGTACTAGCGCAGCCCCTTCTTTGTGATCGATCGCCGCAGCCGCAAGGCCTGTGCCTACAAGCATCCCGAGCCACTCGTTCCGCTTCGGGAGGGACGCGATCCCAAGCTCCAGCATCCGATCAATCTCAGACTTGGCGTCTGAATGCCTTCCAACCTCCGCGTAGAACAAAGCGAGCGCGGAGCGCCAACCCAGCAGATCAGGGAATTGAGCTCCGAGGTGCTTCAGCGGCGTCTCGAAGACCTCAAGGCCACCCCGGTCAATCGCGACGAGAAAGCGCTGCAGTTGGTGGCTGAGAATTGCATTCCTGTCTTGAACGCGACCTCCCTCTTCTGTAAACCGCCTCGTATGCACCTCCGCCTCCGCGAACCGACCCTCCAGACTCGCCCGTGTCGCGCGAAACAGATCGCCGTACCACATGGCTTGCGGCTGGCGCAGCTGTCGAGCCAATCCGGTGAAGACCTCGATCCCACGCCCGTACTCCTCCAGGCGGCCGCACTGCAAGAGCGACGTCATCCGCAGGAGCTGCTCGAGAAGCACGATGGGCGCATCCTGTCCCTCGAGACGCGTCGAGATATCTGCACTCATGTAGCGCTCGGGCTCATCGATCGAGTAGAGAGCAAGCTTTTCGGCGCATTCCACGTACCGAAGCGTCGAAGCCTCCGCGAGCCGACAGGCCATCGCGAGCGCTTCTGCGCACAGTTCGTGGCGCCGGGTTTCGCTCCCCGGAGCCCAATGCAGCGCAACCGCCAGTCGACCGAGTAGCCGAGCCCGGACCGGGCTGTCGGAGCGCGGCAGGGTCGCCAACGCATCTTCCAGCAACGACACCAGCTCGGCATCGTAGACACCCGTCTCGATGGACAGGAAGTCCGGAGCGAAGCGGAGAGCTGCAACCGCGAGCTCCTCCGGCAAACCCTTGAACTTTGCGAGCCGACCGACCGCCTGGAAGCAGGCTCGCGCCGCCTCTCGACTTCCCGATTTCGTGTGGGCATCACCGAGCGCCAGCAGGATCTCACAGCGTCGTCGTTGATTTGGGACACTTTCGCGATCGCAAAGGTCGAGTGCTTGCTCGAAGCTGCCCACCGCCTCTTCGAAAGCGAGTCGCTCCTCGGCCCAACGCCCCGCGCGAAGCGCGATCTCGAGCGCCTGCGAGACGTCTCCGGTGCGAGCCGCCTGAAAGAAGTGCTGCGCCACGGTCGGCGGATCAGCGGGCCTCCCTTCCCGCTCTTCCATCTGCAGCAGGGCTCGTCCGGCGGCCAGGTGAAGCTGGGCGCGCCGCTCCGGATCGATTCGCTGATACAAGGCATCGCGCAGGAGTACGTGGGCAAACCGGTATTGCGACGGTGAAGGACCCGACTCCTGAATGATGCGAGCCTGCACGGCAACGTCGAGCAGCGAGAGAATCTCGTCGCTCGCGGTACCTGCCGCGATTTCCAGTGGGCGCGCCGCGAAGTCCCGGCCGATGACCGCAGCGACCTCCAGGACCGTCACGACCGGCTCGGGGAGTGCCGCCACCTGGTGTGCGATGGCATCCTGGCTGTGACGGGGCAGCTCGAAGCGCAGGTGCTCGCTGCCCTCCACCTCGTGAGTGCGATCCTCGCTCTGGAGGACGTGGACCACCTGGTGGAGAAAGAACGGATTCCCGTTGGTGCGCTCTCGAAGGTCGGCGCGAACCGCCGCGCTCGAAGCGTGTCCGGTGGTCACCCTGAGGAACTCGCCCACCTCCTCCTCGCAAAGCCCCGAGAGGGCCAGCAGGCGCGTTCCCTCTTCTCGGACCAGCTCGGCCACCCGTTTGGCTCGCGTCGCATCCTGGCTCAGCTCTGCCTCGCGGTGGGTACCGAGCAGGACGATTCGCGTCCCTGCAAGCTGGCGTGTGAGATCGCGCAGCAGGATCAGCGACGAGAGGTCGGCGCGATGCAGATCGTCGATCACCAGCAGGACCGGTCGCGCGCTTGCGATTCGGCGGACCAACGACGTCACGCTGTCGAAGAGCAGGAAGCGAGCCGCCTTGGCATCGGCCGGAGGAGGTATTGGAAGGTTCGGCAGCCTCTCCCGGATCTCGGGGAGCAGGCGAGCCAGCTCAGGCCCACCAGGCCCCAGCGCGGACGCGAGGTCGTCCGGCGCCATGCGCATGACCATCGGGCGGAGGAGCTGGATCCAGGGCCAGAAGACCGGCGCACCCTCGACCTCGACGCAGTGGGCGACGAACACCTCGAAGCCCTGCGCCCGCGCCGCATCCACCGCCATCTCTGCGGTTCGCGTCTTGCCGATCCCCGGTTCACCGCGCAGCAGCAGCAGACTTCGCATTCCAAGGACAGCCTCGCGCAGTGCTGCATCGATGGCTCGGAGCAGCTCGGCTCGACCGACGAATGTGGAGGCCGACGCCCTCTCGGCATCGCCCCGGCCGGGGTCCAGCGGCGCGACGAAGCGGAATCCCCTGCGCGAGACCGTCCGGATCACCGCCTGGCGCGCGCCATCGTCACCCACCGCTCTGCGGGCCTGATGCACCGCGAAGCTCAATGCCTCGTCGTTCACCTGCACGCCGTTCCAGAGTGCGTCCAGCAGCTCGACCCGCGGCACCACGCGCTCGTGATGACGGGCCAGATAGAGAAGCAGGTCGAGCGGACGGGGCTGGATCCGCACCACTTCGCCTGCGCGACGCAGCTCGCGGCGCTCCGGATCGAGCTCGAAGGGATCGAAGCGATAGACCGGCGACATGAACAGCCAGGGGGTGGCCCCAGGACAGGAGCCGGAAACCCTTCACCGACCCCCGGGGAAGCGAATCCTAACGAGATCCTACGATGCCCAAAAGGTATGCGAACGCGCTGGATTCTACCGTACGGACAGGGTCGGAAGCGCTGCCGAAGCCACTCGAAGCGCCTGCTCTCAGCACCCTCGACCCCCGGAGGCCGACGCGCCATGCAGCCGAGTTCCTGTCGTTCGCTGGATCCGGACCCGCCCGCTCCCAGCTCCGAGGACGCGATCGCCGTGATCCACTTCTCCCTGAAGGAGGTGGAGTGGATCCGGAAGCTCGCCACCCGCCTGTGTCGGAACGTGTGTCGGAACGATCACGACCGCGGATGTCGCGAACGCGACCTCGAGCGCATCCTGGAGCTCGCGGGATCCGTGGCTCGGACCATGCGCCAGTTCCTGGACGAAGCGCGCCGCGCGGATCCCGGTGCTTCGCCCAGGGTCCGCATCGGCTCCGTGGTGGCGCAGGCGGTCTTGCAGGTCGGACAACGCGGAGC
>JASFLD010000587.1:0-3340 GCA_050118275.1 Gemmatimonadales bacterium | reverse complement strand
CCTCCTCGAGCAGGCGCTCGAAGAGGGCCGGGCTGAGGGTGTCGCCCGGGCGCGCACCGGTGGCGTCATCGGGTTGGGTGAAGTGGGCGCCCTTGTGGAGCCACTCCCACAGGATGCTCAGGCGGATCTCGCCGGTGGCCATGTCCTCCATCAGATAGAGCACGTCGTCGTCGCCGAAGAAGTCGGCGGGCTTGAGAGCGGCGGCCTGGAAACCCTGACCGAAGGCGTTGCCGTACTGGAGCGCCACGCTGAGGAGGTCGCGCGCGCCGCGCACCGTTCGCGGAGCGGGCTCGAGCATGACGAGATCGCGCGCATCCTGCTCGGTGTGGGTGAGCGCCGGAAATTCCCGTCCCAGCTGGTTGTCCTCGCCGACGCGCTCCCACACGGGACGCACGATGTGAACCATCTTCCAGTGGGCGACCCACTTGCCACTGGCTCCCTCGCGCTGTTCGCGTTCACCGCCGGCGACGGCCTTCTTCATTCCCGCCTCGACACCCGCTTTGGACCCCACGGGAATGTTGGGTTCCATGCCCCCCTGCCACAACGCGCAGCGCCCCGAGCGGTCGGGCGTGTTGACGGCGCGTCGCACGCGATCTTCGTACACGCGCATGTACCCGTAGGTCATGACGATGGCATCGATATTCGGGTTGTGGAAACCGTCGTCCCATGCCATGGCGTCGGAGACGCTGTTGATGTAGTCCCAGCGGCCGGTGTTGTAGCCGACGAAATGGCGCCCCAGAGCGGCACGGATTTCCATGAGCTGATAGCTCGCCTCGAGTTGTTCCACGAGCACGTACACCTTGATGGTTCCGTCGTCCAGGCCGAGGTGCGATTCCAGCAACGAGAGCATGTCGTTCCACAGCGCCGCCTCGGCGGCGGTCTGGATCTTCGGCAGGTAGAGCACAATGGAGCGGCCCTCCGCGCGCAGGTGCTCGGCGTTGTTGACCACGTAGAGGACGGTGTCGACGATCGACGCCGAGAATCCCGCGCCGTCGGCGCGGCGGACGTGACGGTCGTCGAGGTGGAGTCCGCGGGCGCGGAAGATGCGGGTGGTAAAATCGAGCTGCGCACGCCAATCATCGACAATGGGCCGCCCGAAGAACCCCTGCGCCCACGCGTTCATCTCGCCCGCCACCCGTTCGGCCGCCTCCAGGAATACGGGGTCCCGGCCAATGGCGAGGCGCAGGTTGCGCTGGTTGTCCAGCGACATCGTGGTCACCTGTCCGAGGGCGTCCTCGCCGTCGAACATCCACCCGTCGGCGCCGGAGAGCAGCGCGTAGGCAACGTTGCGTATACTGCTCTCCAGCGGCGCGTTGGGTTTGGCCGCGGGACCGGTGCCCTGGATCCACTGCCGTTGCAGGTCGGGGGGTATGTCGGAACCGTCGAAATCCCCGGCACGCGCGTCGCGAACGACGATATCGGTGCCGGGGATGGTGTCACCCGGATCGAGAAACGCGATCGGCTCGCCGCGCTGCAAACGCGTCGCCCGTCTCCGCGTGCGCTCCGCCATCAGCGCGCTGCGGCGGTCGTCAAAACGAGCCAGGGCGACGAGTGCGTCCTTTACCGCGGGGGTGACGACGTCGGCGTAGTCCTCTTCGACGCCGGCGCGAAACACCGGTGCGGCGGGGTCGGTCGAGGCCATGCGGCCACCTTTCGTTTGCGGACCTGCGCTTGCGACGAATCTACTGCCGGTCTATGCGCTTCTCAGCCTTCCTTGAAGCTGGCGAGAAAGGCGTCGTAGCTCTCTTCCCACTTGTTCACGGTCGCCTCGGGGCCGACCATCTTGACGAAGTAGGGACCGGCGCTGCTCTGCACGATGGTGGATACCATCTTGTAGCCCGGCTTGCCGGCATCACCGTGCGACGACATCATCATGCCGCTATAGGTGCCGGTCATTTCCACACGAATCTGCTTCATGCCGTTGACGGTGCTACGTTCCACCTCGGCGACCTCGCTCGTGGGCGTGCCGTCGGGTTGGGTCATCTGACCGTACCAGCGGTTGATGTTGGCCTCCTCGCCGCCGACCTGTCCCTCGCCGGGGAAGAAGGTGATGACGACCTCGGCACCGTCGCTGTCGCCTTCGGCGGCGGCCAGGGCGAACTGGGCCTTGCGCATGGAGTTGGTCGGTTCCTCTTTCACCCAGCCCTCGGGAACGGTCCACGCCACCTCGGCCGACGCCGCCGGTGTTTCGCCCATCTGATGCGGTGTCTCCTTGCGTTGAGACTCTTTGTCTCCGCTACATCCGGCCGCCACCAGCGCGGCAGCCGCGATCGAGACGATCAATCGCTTCATTATCGACTCTCTTTCCTTTCACGGGTTGGTTGTGATGACGAGCGTGCAGAATACCGAAAATCTGCGGCGATGGCAACGCTGTCACGACGCGACGCCACAAAAGCGCACCGCTGCCAGCGCCAGGGCGCGCGCAACCGCCTCCAGCTCGGCGATATCGACATACTCGTCCGGTGCATGGGCGCGGCGAACGTCGCCGGGCCCGTAAATCACGGTGGGGGTCGCGCCCTCGTTGACCAGCAACCGCATGTCTGCGCCGTAGGGCATGCCCTGAATGGGCGGCGGCGTCCCCGTGAGCGCGGCCACCGCGCCGCACAGGGTGGAAACGATGTCGCTCTCCACCGGTGTTTCCGCCGCCTCGAACTGCGCCCCCCACCACTCGACGCGCGGCGGGTGCTCGCGAAGCCACGCATCGGCGGCGGCGGCGGCCTTCACCGCCGCTTCCAACGCGGCACGCGCCGACGCCAGGTCCTCGCCCACGGCAACCCCATAGCGCCCCTCGCAGACCAGCTCCTCCGCCACCGTCGATGCCCACGCCCCCGAATGTACCGTACCCACGGAGAGCGCATACGGGAGCGGGTAGTCGACGAACAAGGGGTGGGCTACGTCGGCGTTGCGTTCCCGTTCCAGGGCAGCGAGCGCCTGATAAACGGGGATGAACTTCTCGATGGGACTCACGCCTTCGTCGCGGAAACACCCGTGCGCCGCCGCGCCGGAAATCCGTATACGGAAGTTGAGCGCACCCGCCTGCGCCGGCGCGACCGTCATCCTCGTGGGCTCGAGCACGATGGCGCCGTCGCCGCGGTAGCCGCGCTCCAGCGCCGCCAGCGTGCCACAACCACCATCCTCTTCGCCGACCACACTCTCGATGAGGAGGCGACCGTTCAGACGCACGCCCGCGTCTCGAATCGCGGCGGCGGCGAAAAGCGCGCACGCCAGCGCACCCTTCATGTCACACGCACCCCGACCGTAGAGTCGGCCGTCGCGTATCGTTCCCTCCCATGGCGGAACCGTCCAACGCGAGCGCTCCCCCTCGGAGACCACGTCGACG
>JASFLD010000586.1:0-3341 GCA_050118275.1 Gemmatimonadales bacterium | reverse complement strand
TTGACGCCACTTTTGCTTCCTGTCTACCTTTGTTTCGTGGACGTCGTCAAACCCCGGACCATCGAGCTGCGGCCTGGTCGCGCGAGCGGCCCTGCAAACCGCCGACAGGACACGATCGCACGCCTGGCAACCCGCCTGTGAGACTCATCGTCATCGGAATCTGGACCGCCCGATCCGAAACTGGACCGTCGCCGTCGAGTCGACCGTCGAAGTGGTACCGCCGGCGGCGCTGGCTTCCGAGCGCGGGACCTGGGAAGCGCTGGCCATGACCGGCGACGAGGCGAGCGGCCGGGCGATGCCGGGGGGCGAAGCCGGCCTGGCGGGCGGCGTCAGCCTGCCCGACGACCTGCAAGACGACCGCGACATCGCGTTGCTGCAGCGTCTGGCGGAGGCACGCCGCCGCGTCGAGACGGAGATCGGCAAACAGGTCGTCGGGCAGAAAGAGATCATCGAAGGGCTGCTAATCGCCATGCTGGCCGGAGGCCACGCGCTGCTGGTGGGAGTCCCCGGCCTGGCGAAGACGCTGCTGGTCTCCAGCCTGGCGCGATCGCTCGACCTGAAGTTCAGTCGCATCCAGTTCACGCCGGACCTGATGCCGTCCGACATCACGGGGACGGAGATCATCGAGGAAAACGTGTCGACCGGGCGCCGCGCGTTCCGCTTCGTGCCCGGCCCCATCTTCGCCAACGTCGTGCTGGCCGACGAGATCAACCGTACGCCACCCAAGACGCAGGCGGCGCTGCTGCAAGCGATGCAGGAGATGGAGGTGACGACCGGCGGTGAGACATTCGAGCTCGAGCGGCCGTTCTTCGTGCTGGCGACCCAGAACCCAATCGAGCAAGAGGGTACGTATCCTCTTCCGGAAGCCCAGCTGGATCGGTTCATGCTGGAGGCTCGCATCACGTACCCTTCTCAAACCGAGGAGGAGGAGGTCGCCACTCGCACGACGACGGATCAGGTCGACGCGATCGAACCCGTCCTCTCCGCCGGCGACATCCTCGAGTTTCAGAGCCTGGTGCGCCGCGTACCGGCGCCGCCAAGCCTGATCCGGTTGGCGGTGCGGCTTTGCCGGGCCAGTCGGCCCGAGGCCGAGGAGGCGCCCGATTTCGTCAGACGTTGGGTGAACTGGGGTGTCGGACCGCGGGGCACCCAGCACCTTGTACTGGCGGCGAAGGCGCGAGCGGCGCTGGCCGGCCGGGCGATGCCCCACTACGAAGACGTGCGCGAGATCGCGGTCCCGGTTCTGCGTCATCGCATCGTCACCAACTTCGAGGCCGAAGCCGACGGCCAGACGACAGAGGACATACTCCGGCAGCTGCTCGAGCTGAGCCAAGATTGGATATGATCCATGCCAAGCAGTCCATCTCTCGAAGAACCTCCAAGTAGTCGACCTCACCGCTCGCGACGCGGCGTCATGAGGGGAGGGGTGGGACGATGATCACATCGATCGTCCTCGCCGTCCTCGGCCTGGCGCTCGTGCTCGTCGCCTCGGCGATCGAGGTCGCCCTATTCACCTTCCCGTTGAATCGCGTCGACGAGGCGAGCAAGGCGCACCGTTTGGGTGCCCATCACCTCGCCACCCTGCGAGCCCAGCCCGCCAGTCTCCTGTCGGCTCTCTGGACATTGCGCGTCACTGGTGCCGCGCTGACCGTCCCGCTCGCCTGGCGGGCGGCGCGATACATCGCACCCGATTCGACGCTGGCCCTCGTCATCGCCGTGGCCCTGGCGATTCTGGTGCTGGTCTTCATCGAGCTGACGGGCAAGACCCTGGGTCACAACCGTGACGACCGCTTCTGCCTAACCACCGCGGTGCCGGCCAGCCTGATCGCGCGGGCGCTCTGGATCGTGACGTGGCCCGCGGAGCTAATCGCGCGTCTGTCGGCACCGCAGTTCTTCGAGATCATGCCAGGCATATCGGACCGGGAGATACGGGACATCGTCGCGCCCGGCAACTCCGAGCCGGTGATCGAGGAGCATGAGAGGCGTCTCATCCAGCGCGCGTTCCTGCTCGACCAGACGACGGCCTACGACGTGATGACGCCGCGCGTCGACATGCTGGCGTGGCCCGAGACGCGGACGTTGGCAGAGATCGCGTCCGAGCTTCACCACGCCCGCTACAGCCGGATCCCGATCTATAGCGGCAGCGTCGATGAGGTCACCGGCGTGCTGTACGTTCGCGACGCGTACCAGGCGCTGATCTCCGGTCAGCGGGATGTGCAGCTGAAGGAGTTGGCTCGCGAACCGTTCTTCGTGCCCGGCTCGGTGACCCTCGACAATCTGCTAATCGACTTCCAAGAGCGCCGCATCCACCTGGGCATCGTGATCGACGAGTACGGCGGCGTGGACGGCTTGATCGCTCTCGAAGACATCCTCGAGGAGCTGGTGGGCGAGATCGTCGATGAAACCGATATCGCGGCGGAGCCGATCGTGCGGCTCGGCAAGAACGAGATACTGGTCGATGGCAGCGCCGATCTGCGCGAGATCAATCACTTCTTCAACACTACCTTCCCCCTGCTCGAGCACCGCTCGCTGAACGGGTATCTGCTGGAGATCTTCGGCCAGGTACCCCAGCCGGGCGAGAGGATAACTCGCGAGGGCGTCCAGATCGAGGTCACGGCGGCCACCGATACCCAGGTCTTGAGGGCGCGGCTCTCACGGCAGGTGCCGCGGGGAGAGGTTCATGAAGCCGTCCCGGACAAGGACGAAGGCGGGGAGGAGAAGCAGACGGGCAGGAGTGGCGCCGCCATGCCATCCGCCGGTGAGCCGACACAGAACTCTACCGTCGAGGGCGGAGCGAGAGGAGTGGTCGAGTCTCAGTAGCGATCTCGGTTGCCGATCAGTAGCCGAGGCTCCAGATCGCGTACCAATTGATCAACGCATCGCCCCAGACATAGACGACCGCAGCGCCCACGGCCAGGAAGATCCCGAACGGCACCAGCTTACCCGTCTTCAAGCCGATGGGTCCGAAGATCACCGCTCCGACGACGGAGCCGACGAACACGGTCAGCAAACCCAGGATCGCGCCGTACAGGAAGCCGACACCGATGTCGCTCAGGAAGCCGTAGAGAATGCCGGGCGGCCCGTGCGGGGCCATGAAACTCCCCACCATCGCCATCATCTTGATGTCGCCGCCTCCCAGGGCCGGCTTCTTGAACGCCCACTCGCCGACCACCGCCACCATGTACATGAACGCGAAACAGACGAGCGCCGCGCTCAACGACATCAGCGGCGACGGCTGGCCCGGCGCGAAGGAAAGGGCCAGCCCCAAGAAAAGCCCACCGAGGCTGAACTCGTCGGGGATGATATACTCGCGGGCGTCGGTCACCGCGATGCCCAGAAGC
>JASFLD010000585.1:0-3351 GCA_050118275.1 Gemmatimonadales bacterium | reverse complement strand
GACAATCGTCTGAGCTCGGAGGAATTGGCCGCGGCGTTTGCCGATGGATTGAGCGCGTCGGGCGTGCACGTCTACGATGCGGGTCTGGTGCCGACGCCGGCGCTCTACTACGCGGTTCATCATTTCGAGGCTGACGCCGGGATCCAGGTGACCGGATCGCACAATCCGCCGGAATACAACGGGTTCAAGATGCTCACCTCCCGGGGGCCCTTCTACGGTGAAGCGATTCGTGGTCTGTACGGTCGTCTTGAGGCGAATGATCTCGTGGCAGGGCGCGGCAGCATAGAGCCGCGGCCGGTATTGGATGAGTACATCGAAGACGTGGCGGGGCGATTCAAGTTGGAACGCCCGATCGAGGTCATCGCCGACTGTGGAAACGGCACCGGCAGCCTGGCGGCTGTGCCCATCTTGGAGACGATCGGCGCGCGTGTCACTTCGCTATACTGCGTCTCCGACGGAACGTTCCCCAACCACCATCCCGACCCGACAGTCGACGCCAACCTGACCGAGTTGATCGATAGCGTCAGGACGGGGGAGGCGAGGTTGGGGGTCGCATTCGATGGTGACGCCGACCGCATTGGGGCCATCGACGAGAATGGAAATATCGTGCGGGGCGACTACCTGCTGCTGATCTACGCCCTCGATGCATTGAAGCGGAGACCGGGCCAGAAAATCATCTTCGACGTGAAGTGCTCGCAGGTGCTGGAAGACTCGATACGCGGAGCCGGTGGGACGCCGGTGATGTGGAAGACGGGCCACTCGCTCATCAAGGAGAAAATGCGCGAGACGGGAGCGCGGATCGCTGGTGAGATGAGCGGGCATATGTTCTTTGGTGATGACTACTATGGCTACGACGATGCCCTGTACTCGGCGGCGCGACTGGTCGATATCGTCGCGCGGTCGGGCGACGCTCTGTCTTCGCTGTTGGACGGCGTACCACGTTTTGCATCGACGCCCGAGCTTCGTGTCGATTGCGAGGATGACCGCAAGTTCGAGGTGGTGGCAAGAGCCGTAGACCATTTCAAGCAGCATTACGATGTGATCGACGTGGATGGCGCGCGCATCAAGATGGCCGGTGGCTGGGCTCTGATCCGGGCCAGCAACACGCAGCCGATCATCGTCTTGCGGGCGGAGGCTGAGAACGAAGAGCGTCTGGCTGAGATCCGCGACGAGGTGGATGGTTGGCTGCGGAAGCAGGGTGTCGCCGTGTAGCGGGACTCGTGCCACCGCGCTCCGTTCGCGCCTGGGTATAGCTGGAGGCGGCCTCGCGGGCGGCTGATGCCGCCGCGGCTGATCGACAAGAGGGGATGGTAGCGACTCGCAAGACGATCGTCGTCGCGCTAGGCGGGAATGCGCTGGGACCGGCGGCCGAGAATGTGACGGTCTACGACCAATTCCGGCATACGCGCGAGAGCCTCGTCAGCGTCATCGAGCTGGCGAAGCAAGGCTACCGGATCGTACTGGTTCACGGCAACGGACCTCAGGTGGGGGATGAGTTGCTGAGGAACGAGTTGGGCGCCGAGTTGGTGCCCGAGCTTCCACTCGGTGTGCTGGTGGCCTCCACTGCTGGGTGGATCGGCTACATGATCCAGCAGTCGTTGCAGAACGGTCTTCGTCGCGAAGGGATCAACCGACTCGTCGTGACACAGATCACGCAGGTCGTCGTCGACCCCGAGGCGCCCGAGATGCAGGAAGCAACCAAATACATCGGACGAGCGCTGGGAGAGGGCCAGGCTGAGAGGCTGCGAGGCTTGGGCTGGAGGGTCAAGCGCGATGCGCGGGGCTCGCTGCGCCGGGTCGTACCGAGCCCACGCCCGCTCGAGACCGTTGAGTCGAACACGATCCGCCGGCTCGTGTATCGGGGGGTGATTGTGATTGCCGCGGGAGGGGGCGGCATCCCCGTGTACAGGCACCCCACTTTGGGACTGGAAGGAGTTGACGCGGTCGTCGACAAAGACCTGGCGGGGGCCGTGTTGGGGTGCGAGGTAGGAGCCAGCACGCTGCTGATCTTGACCGATGTCGATGCCGTGTATCAGGACTACGGCACGGAGCGTGCGACGAAGCTGCGGCATCTGTCGCTGAAGGACGCCGAGGCGCTGTTCGCCACCACGCAGCTGGGGCAGGGGAGTATGCGTCCGAAAGTGGAGGCGGCGATCAGCTTCATCAAGGGCGGAGGCAAGCGGGTGCTGATCGCGAAGTTGGATGAAGGTCTGGCCGCATTGAACGGCGAAGCAGGAACCGAGATCACGAGAAAGTGATGACATGAACATTCACGAGTACCAGGCGAAGGAAGTCTTTCGCGAGCACGGTATACCCGTGCCACCCGGGAAGGTCGCGACGACACCGGAAGAAGCCGAGAAGATCGCCGCCGAGTTCGGCACGCGAGTGGTCGTCAAGGCACAGGTTCATGCTGGCGGCAGGGGAAAGGCGGGCGGCGTAAAGCTGGCGGGCAGTCCGGAGGAGGCGAGGAAAGCGGCGGAGGCGATCCTGCAGTTGCAGATCAAGGGGTTGCCGGTGAAGAAAGTACTGGTCACGCCTGCCGAGGAGATCGAACACGAGGCATACGTCGGCGCCATCGTTGACCGCTCATCGGGCACGGTCGTCCTGATGGTTTCGCCGGAAGGCGGCATCGACATCGAGGAAGTGGCGGCCAAGACGCCAGAATTGATCTTCAAGGAGAGCGTCGACCCCCGCTACGGTCTGCTCCCACATCAGGCGGCGCGACTGGGTTACAAGCTGTACAAGAGCGATGCAGGCCGCGCGCGGCAGGCCGCCGACATCATCCGCAAGCTCTATTCGGCGATGATCGCTGCCGGCGGTTCGCTGATCGAGATTAATCCACTGATCACGACCAAGGACGGCGAGCTGAAGGCGATCGATGCGAAGATGAACATCGACGACAACGAGCTGTTCCGCCGTAAGGCGATGGCTGAACTGAGAGATGTCGAAAGCGAAGCCGCTGAGGAGGTCGAGGCACGCTCGAAGGGGCTGACGTACATCAAACTGGACGGGAACGTCGGCTGCTGTGTGAATGGCGCCGGTTTGGCGATGGCAACGATGGACCTGGTGAAATACTACGGCGGTGAGCCGGCCAACTTTCTGGACATCGGTGGCTCGTCCAGCCCCGAAAAAGTCGTGACCGCGCTACGGATCATCACATCGGACCCGGCGGTGAAATCGATCTTGTTCAACATCTTCGGGGGCATCACACGCTGCGATGACGTGGCCAACGGGATCGTCGAGGCGACGCGATCGATCGAGCTGGCGGTGCCGATCACTATCCGGTTGACCGGCACGAACGAGACCGAAGCCGTGAAGATTCTGGAAGGCGCGGGCTTCAGCGCCATGACC
>JASFLD010000584.1:0-3351 GCA_050118275.1 Gemmatimonadales bacterium | reverse complement strand
GTTGAGAGCGCGAGACCCGCGGTGGCGAGGCGAGAGCTGAGGACTTATCCTAGGCGGTCGATGACCGACCCCATCGTTCGTCCTGCGGTGGCTAAGGTGGCAGCGCTTGGCAAGGAGGACCGAGCAAGAACCGGGAGACGACGACCCTCAACAACGCCGAACCCAAACCACTGGACGACGAGATCGACGCTTACGGCGTCACGCATACCGGAAACGTGCGTGAGGCCAATATGGATCACTTCCTGCTATGCTCGCTGCACCGCCAGATCGTCCTGCACCGAACGAGTCTTCCCGATCTGAGCCGGCTACCGCTCCAGGGTGAACGTCTCGCCTTCCTCGCCATGGTCGCAGATGGTGTGGGTGCCAACTCGAAGGGCGAGGAGGCCAGCCGTCTGGCCATCCAGCAGGTGACACAATACGTGGCCGACGCGATGAAGTGCTACTACACGGCCGCCGCCAGCGAAGAGAGCTTCATCCAGGAGCTTCAGAAGGCCGCACTCGAGTCGCACAAGGCGGTCGTGCGCCGCGCCGCGGAGCACTCTGACTTGAGAGGTATCGCCACGACTCTCACCGTATTCCTCGGTGTCTGGCCGTGGATCTACGTGCTTCAGGTCGGCGACTCGCGCTACTACGTCTACTCCCAAGGCACACTGACCCAAATCACGCGCGATCAGACGATGGCCGAAGACTTGGTCGACGAGGGCGTGCTGACGCGGACCGTGGCTGCCGGTTCGCCTCTCGCGCATGTCCTCTCCAGCGCCATCGGCGGCGAGGAAGCGTTGCCGGTGGTGAGCCGGATCCGTTCCGACCGGCAGCTCGTCCACCTGATGTGCAGCGATGGTCTGACCAAGCACGTGTCGGACGAGCGGATCCGCCAGCGGCTTGCGAGCATGACCTCAGCGAAGCAGGCCTGCGAAGCGCTTCTTCAAGACGCCCTCGATGACGGCGGCAGCGACAACATCACGATCATCGTCGGACGGATTGTCGGGGAGACGGCTGCGTACCCGCGGGGCTCGGCAACCGAGGCGAAGATGATGAGCGGCATGCCGGAATGACCTCGCTCGCTACCGAGCTTTTTGCATTCGACGGCTGAACGTATTGCGACCCAGTGCCCGAGTTCACGGGACGGCGGCGACGTCCCGTAAGCGGACCTTGAAAGGCTAGTCTTCTCCTTCCACTACCTCGATCTTGTCCACGGCGTTCGGGACGACGCAAAGGAACTCGAACGGATCGACGCCCTCGGTCTTGTAGAAATGCGGTACGCCGGCTGGGATATAGACCACGTCGTCCTCAGCGACGGTAATCACCTCATCCCCGATGCCGATCTTGGCCCGACCCCGCAGCACGTACTGCTCGTGCTCCACCGTATTGGTATGGCGGGGCATTTCGCCGCCCGGCTGGATCACGAAGCGCCGCAGTGCGAAGTTCGGGGCCTCGTCCGGTCCGATCAGCACCTGTCGGCTGACGCCGGAACCCGCCGTTACGCTTTCTGTCGGAATGCTGTCGACGTTTCTGACTGGCATCTCTGTCATCCTTGCTGCAAGCTCGGGGTCCGCGGGGTAGGCTCTCCCGCCCCTCGATTCTATCGTCGGTACGAGTTGAAAAGATGCAGGTGCGGGCGCCGGCGCGCCACACCGTATCCCGGATGTCCGGAGGGGAGGGGTTTGTCGCCGTAACAATTCTCACTATTTTATCAGATTATGAACGGCCCCAACGATTTCTGGACACGGGTCAAGAATGCCCGGATCGTCCAGGTCCTCGTCGCCTATCTGGCGGTCTCCTGGGGGATTCTCCAGGTGGCCGACATTCTCCAGCAATCGCTCGAGCTTCCTTCTTGGATTCAGCCGGTTGCGCTGCTTCTTCTGATCATCGGTTTCCTCATCATCGCCGCCACCGCATGGGTGCAGTCTCACCCGGCCACGGCGGAGCGCGCGGCGCGTGACGAGGTACCAGAGGCGTGGGAGCTGCAGCCCGGCGAGATCGGCAAGGCTCTGGCCAAAGGACGACTTCCGCACCTGACTTGGGCCCGGGCGCTGCTGGGCGGCGGCGTCGCGTTCTTGCTCCTGTTTGGATTCGCCGGCGTCTATATCGTCCTCAAGGACCAGGGCCGGAGCTTCGCACCGACGGAGGCGATCGCCAGCAGCGAAGCGCTGCCGGGCATCGCCGTGTTGCCCTTCGCCGTTACCGGGGGCGAACTGGGCGAGTGGCGCGAGGGGATGGTGAACTTGCTGTCGACGAATCTTGACGGGGCAGCGGGCCTGCGCGCCATCAACAGCCGCACCGTCATGGCGCGCTGGGACGAAGTGGCTGGCGCCGGTGACCGGGTGGACGAGGCGACGAGCCTGCGGGTGGCCGAGGCGACGCGGGCCCGCTACGCGCTCATGGGATCGGCGGTCGGCATCGGGCCCAGTGTGCGCCTCACCGCCGACGTCTACGAGGTGGCGACAGGGAACCGGCTGGGGCAGGCCCGGGTGGAAGGATCGCCCGACAGCGTGCTGGCGCTGGTGGACCAACTCTCCATCCAAGTGATCGGCGCCATAGTGCGGAGCGGGGAGGGCGAGCTGCCCTCGGTGAGCCTCGCCAGCATTACCACGACGTCGGTCCCGGCGCTGAAGGCGTACTTGGAGGGCGAAGCCGCGTTCCGGCACGCGAACTTCGACGCCGCCATCGACGCTCTGGATCGCGCGATTGAAATCGACTCCACCTTCGCTCTGGCCTATTATCGGCTGGCGGCTTCTTACGGTTGGAGAGAGACCACCAACCATCCGTTGACCGTCCAGAACCGAGCACGAGCGTTGGCTTTCGCCGATCGTCTTCCGGAACGCCAGGTTCTCCTGGTGCGCATCGAGAACTCGCGCGACCGGCCCGAGAGCCTCGAGCTGGCGCGTGACGCCGTCGCCCGCTATCCCGACGATCCCGAAGCCTGGTACCTGCTGGGCGAGCTGTATCTGCACGCGGGTTACGGCGATCCATCATGGGAGCAGACCGACGAGGCCTTCTCGCGCGCCGTGGCACTCGATCCTCGCTTCGCCCCGTATCGCATCCACCTGATCGACCTGGCCTTCGCCATCTACGACAGCACGCTGGTCGCCAAGCGACTGGCCGACTTCGAGCAGCTGGCACCCGGCTCGGTCAGACAGCTGGAGCGTGGACGTCTGGGCATGGTGCTGGCCTTCGGCGACTCCGCCAGTCATGCCTCGGCTCGCTCGATCCTCGACACACTGGACGTGCAGGAAATCAGGCGAGACCTGGGTACGGTGGCCAACGTGGACGCGCGCGCCTGGCGATTCGAGGAGGAACTGCTGGACGCGTTGGATCGTCGTGAGGAAGTCCGCGGGTACGAGCTCGGGC
>JASFLD010000583.1:0-3358 GCA_050118275.1 Gemmatimonadales bacterium | reverse complement strand
GGACCGCCAGGACGTTCAGGCTGTCCTGGACCTCGGTCTGGACGCCGCTGACGTTGAAGTCGGGGATGCCGATGTGGCAGGGCTCGCAGTTGTCGACCGTTGGTTCCCAAGTGTGGAACGCGTGATCCTGCAGGCTACCGTGCAACTCGACCTGACGCACCATGTGGCACTTCACGCAGCCCTGGTTGATGTCCTGGTGCCCGTGGTCCCTGTCATACACGTAACCATCGATCTCGTAAGAGCCGGCGCCGATGAACATGTCCATCTGCGGGCTGCGGTGCGGCCCGAAGTGGGAAGTTCCGTTGGCGATCTGACTCAGCACGTTCGAGGTGTTGCGCCGCGCGTGGTGGCACTGGGCGCAGGTCTGGGCAGGGCCATAGCCCGTCATATGGGGATTGTCGGGATCATCGGGCTCGATTCCCAGGTCACCCGTGTACTCGACCCCTACCGCAGACACGTCGCGTAGTTGCGCGTAGTTGCCGCCTCCGGCCTCGCCCAGGTGCGGGTCGTGGCAGGTCGGACATCCGATCATGCTGTATTCCGCGGGGAAATCGTACGTCAGGTACTGAGGATCGTGCTCCCGGATGTAACCTTCCGACGTGTGACAATAGTCGCACGAGGAACGGCCCCACTCGTCGGTGAGCGCCTCCACCTGACACTCGGTGTCACCGGCCGGACAGTCGGCGCTCCCAGACCTGGCGTGCATCGACTCGACCCATTCCTCGATCTGCGTTCCGTGGCACTTGAAGCAGAGCGACGTCGACTCGCCGCTGTTGGTGAAGTGAGTCGAGAACGAGATGTCGGGCTTGTGCGTGTTGAACTCGGGCCCCATCGGGCCGTGGCACGACTCGCACTGCACGCCCTCGAGAGCGGCGCGGCGTTCGGCCGCCTCTTCCGTGTCGACGCCGTAATAGTCGTCGTATCCGTAAAGGTCGGGCCCGCGGTTCTCCGGCGCGATTTCCGTGTCGCCGGACTCGACATGAGAGTCGAAGCCGGTCGTATGACACTGGAGGCAGTAGAGATTGTCCTGGCTGTCCCCGAGGTCGTCGTAAGCAAAGGTGTGGTTCGTCGTCAGGACGTTGTTGACGTTGATCGCGTGACAGTGCGTGCACGCCTCTCCGTTGTCGCCCTGGTAGGTGTAGGGGCTGACGCCCGTCCCCGGCGGCCCCTCGGGCCCCTCCGGCCCTTCCGGCCCCTGCGGTCCCCGGTCGCCCTCGCAACCGAACGAGGCGAAGGCTAGGGATGCGGCAATCACCAACCCTAACCAATTACGATGCTGCATACATACCCCCTTGACGTTTTGGTATCTTCGCCGGGCCGCTTGGGGAAGGGGCCGAGGCATAATTCCAGACACAAGCTTACGCCTTTATAGGCATTAACCGTTCCGCCTCGGCGTGAGAGGGACGGGACGGCGAAACCGCAGGTATTCCCATGGCTTTCTTGGTCGTCCGTGAGGTGACGCGGGCCCCTCGTGCGGCAAACCGTCCCGTTTGGGGCTCTTTGTCGCGGGGCAATATGGCGAGGCGTTACTAGTATGATTATTGGTAATATGACTTACTTTTCTGGCTCGGGGGCCCGAAGCTGAAACCGGCGAGTGAGGTCGGCATCGATTCCGGCGTTTTCCCACGGTCTCGGGCCGTTACAGAGGGTGTTGCGGTTATCCCCCCAACCCCTATACTTGACGCGCGATTGGATTCACGCGTGAGAACCTACACCCCAACCAACCGCCCGATCCCGGGCAGTGACTCGTGCATGACCGGCAACGACTCGTGCGTGACAGGAGCCGCGTTCGTTCCGCTGCAGCCTCGGACTTTGGCTGGCGCCACAAGGGGGGGTCGCGGTCCGGAACGTGCAACGTCACGTGTCGAATTAATTGTCTTACCAAGCGGGAGAAGTCAGCAACCCGGTACGCTGGAGGCGAGCTGTGAGGCAAAGAGCTACACACATTAGACCCCTCCCGGTGGCTTTGCTGCTGGGCCTTATTACGAGCGCCCTGATCGGGTGCGTCGATGAGGATGCCGTCTTCGTGGACAAGCCAGCGTTCCAGGATCCCACGGAGACGACCAACAACTTCCTCGGCTACCTGCGGCCGGTGGACGAAAAGCGGCCCTTCTGCGGGAACTGCCACTCGACATTCCTCGCCGGCTGGGCCTCGACGGGTCACGCGGACGCTTGGGAAGACCTGCAGGCCAGCGGCCATGCTTCCGCTTCCTGCGAGCCGTGTCACACGATCTCCGAGAACGGCAACCCGGTCGAGGGGGACGCGGGCTTTACGCTGGTCAAGGACGACCGCTACCTAGATGTCCAGTGCGAGTCGTGCCACGGTCCGGGTTGGAACCACGCCAACAACCCCAGCGCCGAAAACGCACCGCTCTGCTCGATCGAAGCCAGCGTCGACGCGACCACGGGGTGCGGCGAATGCCACAACGGCGTCCACCACCCCTTCGTCGAGCAATGGCAAGAGTCCCGGCACTCCCAGGTCATTGAATTTGCCGCTCAAAGAGAGGAGTGCGCACCTTGCCACGAGGGGAGGACGGCGCTGGTGCAGAAGTTCTACGAGACGTCGAACTACCTCGAGAAGGACGGCGACCAGCTCATGCCCATCACCTGCGTGGTCTGTCACGACCCGCACGGAACCCAGTATCCGGCCAATCTGCGCGGCGACATCGAGGTCTCCTCGCGGGATCATCTGTGCGTGAGGTGTCATGCGCGAAGCGGCCAGCCGCCCAGTCGGCGCGGGCCGCACGCGGCTCAGGGGTTGCTGCTTCTAGACGAGGATGTGGGCTGGAGGCCGGCCGGCTTCGAGTCCCCCATCGTGAACGCCCACGCCGGCCTGGCGAATCCTGAGCTGTGCGTGACCTGCCACGTGACCATGTTCTCGGTAACGGAGCCAGAAGTCTTCGAGTCCGTCGGGCACCGGTTCGAGGCGATATCCTGCCTGGACGAGAACGGTCTGCCGGTAGATGGACCGTGTGCGAATGAAGATCGGGACTTCCGGGCTTGCGCCTCTTGCCACGGCAGCGAGGAGGCTGCGCTGGGCGACTATGAGAAGTTCTTGGGCGAACTGAACGGCTGGCTGGACCAGCTTTGGGTCGACAGCGACGGTAACGCGGTCATGGACGCGACGGATGCGGGGCTGCTGCCGATGGTCGTCGCGATGAATGATACGACAGAGCTCGATCCGTCGGACCAGGTCGTAACGGTGGCGGAGGGCGCTCTGTTCAACGCGCAGTTGGCGTACACATCCGAGCGCACGTACTGGGCCGACTTCGAGGTGTTCGATGTCAGCGTTTCAGCTCACAAGGCGAGCGGCAACGGCGCACACAACCCCTGGCTGTTACAGGCGTTGCTCGAGGCG
>JASFLD010000582.1:0-3360 GCA_050118275.1 Gemmatimonadales bacterium | reverse complement strand
GCGTTACTCACTAGTGGATCGTAGCGGAGCGACCGACGAAGAGCCGGAGGCTCGCGACCTGACACGGCTTCAATGTCCGGTGACGCCACGCACCGTCACGAACCAGCGGAAGCGGGCGGCCCTACCGTCGGACCGCCCGCTTCGCTTCGGCCCCGTCGAACCCTATTCCTGTTGTGGGCGATGCGCGCTGTCGTGGCCCGCGGCGCTCTGTTCCATGTCGTGGTGGCGACGCAGGTCCCGCGCCATCTCCTTGATCTCGGCCAAGTCGCGCACCATCTCGCTCCAGCCGTACCAGAGGGCGTAATCCGGGTTCGCGTGGAAGGTGCCCTGAAACGCGCGCATGCGATGCTCCAAGTGCATGACGAACAGCCTTTGCTCGATCGGCGTCGGCGCATCATGGAAGGTCAGCAGATCGGGGTAGGCGTAAGCGTAGTACTCGGGATTCTCGAGTATTCCGTCCTCGTACAAATCAGACACGACCCGTATCGCCTCGGCCATCAGGTGGTCGATCTCGCGGATCATGTCGTCGCCCTTCTCCAACTCGCCCCGCGCGAAATTGCGTGAGTGACACTCGGCGCAAACGACGATCATCTTCTCGCGCTCGCGCTCCCAGTCCTCTTGCGTGAGGCGAGCCACATCGGCTGCCTTCACTACCTCGAGCCGCCCCGTCGGATTGCCTTCGGGGTCGAGGACGCCCAGGGCCTTGAGAATGGTCAGTCGATCGGCGGCCCACTGCTCGTCCTCGGGCATTGGCAGGCGTACGGCAAGGAAGCCCCAGGCCGTTCGCACCTCATGATCACCGCCCGCCATGTGACACGTCTGGCACGTCGGCGCCGCTATGTTCTCTGGAAGCGTGCGGTTCTGCTTCAGCAGATAGCGCACACCGTGCTTCGAGCCCGAGTACATCTCCCACTGCGGATGGTCGAAACCCATGTGACACGTCTGACACGCCTGCGGTTGTCGGGCTTCCCGTACGGAGAAGAGATGTCGCGTGTGGCACGCGTCGCACGACGCCACGCCGAAGCCACCGCCGTCTTCCTTCAGCTCCTCGATCTCTTCTTCGGTCTTCAAGCCAATCTTGTGGCAGCCGCCGCAGCCTTTCATTCCCTCCGTAAGCGCCATCGGCATCCAGTGGGTCGTCGGCATGGCATTCATCGCCGCCCACGCGAAGGCGTGCTTGCCGCTCTCGAATTGCTTCACGCGCTCCGCATGACACATCGCGCACGTCTGCGGCGTTGGGATGCTCACCAGTTCGACATCCGAGGCGGAGCTGTGCCGGCTCCCGTGACAAACCGAACAGTCCACGCCTCGCGCGCCGTGCTTCGAGAGTTGATAGTCCGTGACGATGCCTGGAGTTATTTGGGAGTGACAATCGACGCAGACGGAAGCGCTCTGCGCACCGGCGGATGGAGCCGCGATCAGCCAGACGACACTCCCGGCGCAAGGCAGTAAAGCACGCAAGCGGTTGGAAACACACCGAAGGCTGTTCATCGTCGCCACCTCCTGGCAGTCTGGCGGTCGTCGGTGCATGCCCGCGCTGGAGGCTATGCAGGCAAGAAAGTCGTCACGTTCTTCACAACTCGACACAATCGCCCGGCGATCCTCTCAGGGCAATCTGCCGCGCTCGCAGATGGTCGGTGGGCTCGAAGATCAACGATGGGATGTACGGTCGAAGCCAGCAAGGGCGGCGACGACCGGCTTGTGGACGGCCCTCGGATTTCGTGACTCGGACGAGACTTCGGCCGCTACGGGCTACTGGACGGCACCGCGACGCGCCCCTCGCGTTCGTGTCGGCCCTGCTTCATCTTAGTGCATGCGACGATTCATCGCTCGAGAAGAGACCGGGCCGGCCGGTGCGACGAAGCGCCGAGCGTCGCCGGCGTGTTCGGTTGGGCTTATGAGGAGGTAGCCATGGCTGATCGAGTCAAGACGGTGAACTACGTCTACCTGACCGTACCGAATCGCGCCGGCAACGGCGCGCGCCTGCTGGGCGAACTAAAGGACGCCGGGGTCAACTTGCTCGCTTATTCCGGCTTTCCGGCCAAGCGTGGCAAAGCGCAGCTCGACCTCATCCCAGAAGACATGGCCGCGTTGAAGCACCTCGCGAAACGTAAGGACTGGAGGTTGAGCAAGATCAAGAAGGGCTTCCTGGTCCAGGGGAAGGACGATGTCGGTGCGGTTCATCGACACATCGACAAACTGGCCGCCGAGAAGATCAATATCACGGCGGCCGACGCCATCGCCGCCGGCAAGAACCGCTACGGGATGATCCTTTGGGTCAAGCCGAAGGATTACAAGCGCGCGGCGAAGGTTCTAAAAGCCAGGTAAGTCCGGCATCGACGATCGAAGGGAACAATAAACAGCGGTCCCTCGATGTCATTGTCCCGCCGCACCTAGCGGCGGGACAATCCGACCCGCTACGCTACCGGCTACCGGCGATCCTAGAACTCGAAGACCGTCCCACGCTCTGGTATCTCGACGCCCGCTCCACCCTGTTCGCGCAGGCCCGAAGCCAGAGAGGCTAGACTCTCCTCCTCGCCGTGCACAACGAAGAACCGCCGCACATCACCGGCCTCCTGCATTCGCGTTGCCCAGCGGAGCAGTCCGTTGCGATCGGCATGGGCGCTGTAGCCCTCGGCCTTCCGGATGCTGGCGCGCAGCTTGTACCGCTCGCCGTAGATCGACACGGGGTTTCGTCCCTCGAGGATCTTGCGGCCGAGCGTGTGTTCGGCCTGAAAGCTGACGAACAGCACCACCGATTCCGGTTTCACCGCGTGGTTGCGCAGATGGTGGAGTATGCGACCACCCTCGCACATCCCCGAGGCGGAGATGATGACCGCAGGTCCCTCCAGGTCGTTCAGCTTCTTCGATTCCTCGGCGGTCCGCAGGTAGCGCAGCCCCGGAAAGTCCAAAGGATCATGGTCGGACTCGGTCAGCATAGTATGCAGATAGTCGGCATCGTAGCACTCGGGATGTACGCGAAACACTTCGGTGGCGTTGACCGCCAGCGGACTATCGACAAACACGTCGATTAGCGGCAGCTGACCCGACTCGTAGTACTGATTGAGTCGATAGACGATCTCTTGGGTCCGCCCCACGGCGAAGGCGGGGATCAGCAGTTTGCCGCCGCGGTTGACTATGTCCTCGATCGTGTCGCAAAGCAGCTTCCCGGCGTCGCCATCGGTTTCATGCAGGCGATCGCCATACGTGCCCTCGATGATGACGACATGGGCGCCGTCAGCGATTTGCGGATCGCGGAGAATCGGTAGGCCCCGCCGGCCAAGATCGCCGCTGAAGACGAGCCTCGTTTTCTTACCCTTTTCTTCGATGTCGACCACCACGATCGCCGAACCCAGGATG
>JASFLD010000581.1:0-3362 GCA_050118275.1 Gemmatimonadales bacterium | reverse complement strand
AGGTCCGTGTGTCGGTGGCACGCCAGCTTCGAATGCGGCTGATCCGCCCGTCGTCCCCCCGGTCGACCACAACAACCGGATGCAACTGATACCTGATGTCGAAGCCCTCACTGATCAGGTATTGGCGCACTGTGTCTACGATGAAGGGACGATCGCCGATAACCAGCTCAACACTACCTATGTGCCCGTGTCCCGACCGCGGTCGCACACGAACCGCCAGATCGTCGGGGGCGGTCGTTTCGAGCAAATCGAAGATATCCGTGACTGTCGCGGCGACTTCTTCCTTACTACGACTGGCGAAAAAGTCCGCCGGCGCACGGCCCAGCATCTCGTGCGCAAAGGACTTGAGCGACGACACCCGATCTGGCTCGACGCTCGCTTCTATCGCCTGGAGAATGGTCTCAGGAGGAGAGGCGAAATCCACGGTTTCCGCTCTTCTATTCATCTCTTGCTATCGTTAGACCTTGTTCGCACGCTGTCCCGGCAGACTCACGACGCCGTCCGAGTATCTGAGGCCGCCAATCTGGCGTGCTCCTCGGGTCGCTGGCAATATTGACCGCGAGGTTCGATATCCGCCGGACACGGCGAAGTCGAATCGCGCGGTTCACCATCTCGGTACTCGTCCATGCAATATATGCGGGTGGCGAGTCGGGATCGACTCCGCTACGCGGGACCCGGTCTGGAGTCCCGGCCCGATAAGGGATCACAGCCTGCTCTCGCTTGTATACAGAAGCCGATGGCCACGAGTCAACAAGGAACTGACCGACAGCTGCCGAGCGGTGCGCATCTAGCCGCAGCGCCGTATCGCCCCCCCTGGTGGGCACGCAGCCGTCATCTGCAGACGGTTTGGAGTCGGCTGTTGCGCCGGCGTATCGAGCTGCCCGTCACGCGCGCACGTTGGGCGACGCCCGACGGCGATTTCCTCGACATCGATTTCATCGACGGGCCGATCGGCTCCCCGCAGCTTCTCGCGATTCATGGCCTGGAGGGGTCATCTCAGCGAGCCTACATCCGTGGATTGCTGGCCCTGGCGGCGGAGCGCGGCTGGCGAGGAGTCGCTCTGAATTTCAGAGGCTGCAGCGGCGTTCCGAATCGCTCAGCCAGGCTATATCACTCGGGCGACTCGGCGGAGTTGGACTGGATAATTGCCGAGCTCGTGAAGCGCGACCCGGGCGCACCGATCCTACCCGTCGGTGTTTCGCTCGGCGGCAACGTGCTGCTTAAATGGCTGGGCGAGAAGCGTGAGCAGGCACCCGACGAAGTCCGCGCGGCCGTCGCTATCTCGACGCCATTCGACCTCGCCGCCGCGGCCCGCGAGATGTCGCGGGGAAGCGGTCGCATCTACACACGGTTCTTCCTTCGCACTCTCAGGCCCAAAGCACTGCAGAAAGCTCGCGAGAAACCGGAGCTTCTCGATGCCAAAGCGATTCGTAGAGCTCGCAACTGGCGGCAGTACGATGACGTCGTCACGGCGCCACTGCACGGGTTCCGGGACGCCGAGGATTACTGGACGCGATCGAGCTCGAAGTCATTCTTGGGACAGATCCGCCGACCTGTGCTGTTGATCAACGCCGAGGATGATCCCTTCATCCCGGCATCCACCCTGCCGAGAGATGAGGTCGCTTCATCTGACTGGCTTTACGCCTCGTTTTCGCCGAAGGGTGGGCATGCCGGCTTCATCGCCGGCAGATTTCCTTGGCGTCCCGTGTATTGGGCGGAACGGCGCGCCGTCGATTTTCTGGCGGATTACGTCCCGTCGATTCGCCCAATCCGTGGCCGTGGCGACCGCGAATCCATGGAGTGATCGCGCGCGGGCGGGAACGGCCAGACGTCCTGTCCGGCCCCCCTTCGGGTAGCCTAGGTTTCCTCCCCCTCCAAGAAGACCCGTGACAGCTCGCCGGCGAATTCGATCGTCAAGTTCACCCACCCGATCGCCGCTCGACCCTCTTTGTAGGCCGGCCAGAACTTCAAATGGTCATCGATCAAATCGCGCGCCGCCCCCATGACCTCCTCGTCGCTCGGGAAACGCTCCTCGATCTTGCCGACCCAGCCTTCCGTACCGATCTGAAGCCGGAAACGCGCCGTTCCCTTCAACTCGGGGTAGTCGCGAGCGATGATCGCTGCGACGTGTTTTGCGTTCCTGAGACGTGGTGGGCGGACTATTTGCTTCACCACGTCGAAGGTGATCGGAATCTCGACCAGCGCCGCGATCGCCCTCCCTTCGTTCTGCGCTGGCTCGAACCGCATTTGCTCCCCGATCCAAGTCGCCGCGTCATCCAGTTCTTCGTTGCCGGAGCTCCGTGCGACCTGGACATCTTGGACATAACCCCGGTCATCCACACGCAACTGCAGGACCACACGCGCCTCGAGGCCCGCGCCGATCGCCGACATCGCCGCGGTGATCTCTTCTCGATTGGCAAGGATGGGTGGTGAATCGTAGACCGGCTGCGGGTTGCCACCGCAGGCGAGGATCGCGCAGAGGACCGCGGTTGCCGACAGCCCCGACAAAGCTAACCGCGCACTCATTCGTCACGCCTCCTGCAAAACGTTCGGGCGCCCCATACAATGATCTTGCATAGGGCGCCCAAATGCAAGCAGTCTATTCTGGACGCCGCCGTAGACTCGTCGGAACGTTGAACAACAGATTCCCACCTTCGGTGGGTGCGATGATCACGTTGCCCTCCTTTTGGCCAACCTGCTGCAAGGTCTGCATGTAGTAATAGGATAGATAGGCAGGCGTCAGACTCTCGCCGATGATGTTCTGCGCATCGCGGATGCCCAAAGCCTCTTGTCGCTTCTGTTCCGCCTGTTCCTTCACGATATCCGTCTGAAAACGCTGTGCCTGCACCTCCTGCTCGCGCTGCAGTTTCAACTCGATCGCTTCGCGTACTGCCGGTGGAGGCTGAATCTCCCGCACGAAGAAGCGCACAATCTGAATTCCCTTCGGGCCCAACTCTTCGTCCATCAGCTCTTCGACACGCGAGGCGATCCTCAAGCGCTCCGTGGAAAGGATCGCGGTGCCTGTCAGCTCGGCGATCGCGTCACGGAGTGCCGTACGGTAGCTCGTGTACACATATTGGTTCACCGCCCGCATGTCGCCGACGACGAGGAAAAGGTCCACGACTTTCTCCGGTACGACACGATACCGGTACGAAGCGTCCACCGTGATCGTCAGCTGGTCGGACGTCAACGCAGACGCTTGCTCGCTCTGCGCACCCTGGGGCCACTGGATCTCCCGCGTGTCATATAACGAGTACTGCTTCCAGAAGAAGGCCGGAGAAGAGAAATAGAGGCCCTGCTCGAACGGGTCATCCGCCACATTACCGGTGATCGGATTCTTGAGGACTGCAACCTCATAGTCC
>JASFLD010000580.1:0-3372 GCA_050118275.1 Gemmatimonadales bacterium | reverse complement strand
GGTGGAGCCGGAAACAAAGGGAGTCCGCGACTTCGATTTCGAACCGACCGTCTTGGACGAGTTGTTCAATGAGTTGGAAGGAGCGGAACCGCCCAAGCCTCTGCGTACGCCCGGTCGCACCCTTCAGCTGGCTCGCGACTACTTGGCCAGCGGGCTCTATGAGCAGGCGCTGTCCGAAGCGACTCAGGCGGTCCGCGAAGGCGCCGACCGTGTCGAGGGCGCCGTCGTAATCGCCGAGATCTACAGCCAGCGAGGGTTGTACGGCGAGGCACTGGAGCGCTTCTCGGAAGCTCGCTCGCTGGGAGATCAAGTGCGTGCCCTCGCCGGTATGGCGCGCTGCTTGCTACAACTGGACCGACTCGAAGAAGCCGGCGCCGTCGCCGAAGAGCTGCTTCCAAGCGTTGGGACCAACGTCGACTACTTGCTGACCGTTGGTGAGGTGCTCACCCGGCTTGGTGACGCCAAACGTGCCATGGAGATCCTGGATATCGCGCTGCAACAAAGGCCGCATGATCCCTTGGTACAGCGCCACGTGGCTCGCGCCGCTTTGGCGAGCGGCGACCGGCGTCGCGCTAAGGGCGCGTACCGCCAGGCGATAACCTCGGATCCGGACTACGCGGCGGCTCGAGTCGAATTGGGGCAAATGCTCTTGGACGAGGGGGCGTTCGAGGAGGCCGAGAAGGAAATCAGGCGCGCGCTCGAGCTGGTACCGACGTACGAAGAAGCCAACCTGGTGCTCGCCGATTTGTTTCAGCGGCAAGGTCGTACCCGCGAGATGATCAATATAGTCGCGGACCTGTTGGCGGTTGAGCCACACAACATGGCGGCACTCGTGCTTCTGGGTCGTGGGCTCGCGGCTGAGGGCCGCCGGGGCGACGCCGAGCAGGCCTACTTGCGCGTATTGAGATTCGATCCCGATCGTCCCGAGGCACTCTTCGAACTTGGCCAGCTGGCCACCGAGTCCGGCCGGTATCGACAGGCGCTGGGCTATTGGCGGCGTCTCGTCGACGTCGCTCCTGATAGCGAATACGCAGCGCGGGCGCGGGTACGCGCGCGCCGCGCGCTCGGCAACGGTCGCACCGTCGAGGATTCAGCCGTGCGGAGTGGTGCCTGATGCCAATCGAAGGCTCGCTCAGGGAATTCGAGTTGGGGGATATCTTCCAACTGCTGCATCTCGCCCGGAAGACGGGCGAGTTGCGGGTCATCCGCGAGCCGACCGGGTTGCGAGGGGCCGTTCTGTTCAGCGGCGGTGCCGTCGTTGGAGCTGATCTGGATGAGACGGCACCCCGGCTGGGTTACATGCTTTACAACGCTGGGAAGATCACCGAGACCGACCTTCAGAGAGCTATCCGCTTGCACGACGACGATCAGAGCAGCGGCTGGGTTCAGGTATTCGAATCGATGGGTGTCGTCGAGCCGAATGATCTAGACAAGTACGTGAAGTTCCACGTCGAGGAATCCATCTACGAGTTACTGGGTTGGCGCGACGGGCGCTTCGTCTTCGCCGATCGACCGCTGCGCAAGTCTGAGAACGTCACTTGGCTTCCAGTAGAGTCATTGCTGATGGAAGGCGCGCGCCGGGCGGATGAGCTGTCGGTCCTCGCGTCGGCGATCGACAGCCCGCGCTCAGTACCGCGACTGGCGGAGCGGGCCGCCACCGACGGCGGAATCTTGGACCTGACACCGGAGCAGTGGGAGGTAGTGGGGCGGGTCGACGGTGCGAGCGATATCAAGTCGATCGCTTGGACCCTGGGACGTAGCGAATTCGAGATCGCCAAGGTGGTTTCGCGCCTGACGGAGCAAGGTTTGCTGCAGATCGAGCCTCACGACGAGTCACAGCCGAAGTCGGCTGAGGCGTCGGCGATCGATTTGCTCGAGGACGAGATAGAGCATCATCAATTGGAGTCTGCGCCCTCTCGGATCGAGTCGCTGCTGGAGAGCGATCCGGATCAACCTCGCGTTCACTACTTGGCCGCACGGGTACAGGAACTGCGCGGAGCCCTGACGCTGGCGGCGGAAAGCTATGAGACCGCTCTGAATCTCGATCCGCAGTCCGGCCGTGCCCGGCAGAGGTTGGGACTCGTTCGACTCAAGCAGGGGGACCTGGACGCGGCGGCTCGTGAGTGGACCGCGTATCTGCGACAAGCGCCCGACACGGGCGAACGACGACGCCTCGAGCGAGGCATGACGGCGCTGCGTGAACTTCAGATCATCATGGGCGAATTCGATGGCTGGGAGCACCCGTAGATCACTGCAGGAATTGAGCGCCGAGGTTGCAACCAACCCGAAGTCGACGGCGTTCGTCGAGCTGGCTGCTGCCTACAGGGAGCGGGGCGACCTACAGCGAGCGCTCTGGCTCTGCCTGCGGGGCTTGCAGCGCCATCCGACGCATGTCGAAGCGCACTTCGAGCTGGCGCGCATCTATAGAGAGCGCGGGGAACGCGAACTCGCGCTGGATGAGCTGGGTATCGTTCGACAGCTGGCACCGGACCATGTGCCGTCGCGGCTGGAGTTGATCAAGATCTACCTCGAAGAGGGTAAGCGTGCCGATGCGGGGCGTGAGCTGCAAGCGGCGGAGGAGTTGGCCCCGCGTAATCCGACGGTCTTGCTCTTGCGCAGTCGCTTCAAGCTCAGCTCGCGGAAAGACGCCGGCGACTCGTCAGAGCGAGTCTTTCAGGCCCTCGTCAAGGCTTACCCGGGTACGCTCGGCGCCATGCTCATGGAATCGGACGGTGTCGTGTTGGCCGGCCACATACCGGTGCAAGGTGAAGCGGGGAGCGGGACACTGGCGGACAATCTCAGCGAGGCCAGGCAGGAGGCGGGTCGGGTCGCCAGCTACCTCCAGCTGGGGGAAGTGCGGGCCATGATCGTCGAGAGCCCGACGATGCGTATCACGGTCTCCCCGTTGGGTGACAAGGCAATCGCGGTCGCGACGTCGAGTGACATACCGGCGGGCCAGGCGACCCGGGTCAAACGGAAGGCGGCGGAATTGGCGCGTAGCTACGTGAGCGCGGGCGATTGATGAGAGGGAGTGCGTTCAAGGTCACGCTGGACAGCGTGATGAAGATGCCCGGCATCCGGGGTGCACTGGTCGTGGCAGTGAACGACGGTCTCGTCGTGGATGGCCGGGTACATGTGGGCGTGAACGGTGCAGCGGTGGCTGCGCTGGCTGCCTCCCTCTACCGCCGTGCTTGCCAGGCAACCGGCAATGGGGACGAGGAGCGGCGTTTCGTTGAACTCGAGGCCGATCAGGGGCGTATCATGATCGCTGGCGCGGGAGATCTGGCCCTGATGGCTGTCGTCGACAGGCGGGCGAACGCGGGTCAAGCGCGACTGAACGTCATGCGAGCAGCGGCGGATCTAGAACAGTGA
>JASFLD010000579.1:0-3374 GCA_050118275.1 Gemmatimonadales bacterium | reverse complement strand
ACCTGTCGTTTTCGGTTGTGTCGTATCGCTCTAACGCACCTGGTACCAGGCATGCTCTTGGAGCGGCGTCGGCTTGGCGGCGCTGATGTGGCTGAGCGTCCGCTGGATGACGCACTCGCTGTAGACGACGTTGGACGTCCCGGCGCCGAAGTAGGCATTGCTCGCCTTGACGCCGCCGTAGGCGAAGAAATTGCCCATGTGCTGGAAGTTGCCCTTGACGATCACGGGGCCATAGAACTCGAAGCCGCCGCGGGCCCACAGGTCGCCTTCCACCAGCAATAATCCTTGGCCGGCCTGGCTACCCTCGAGGTGCAGGTCGCCCTTGACGTAGATGATCGGGAACCAGTCACTGCAAGGTCGTCCAGGATTCTCCGGGTCGCCCCAGTTATAGATATCAGCGGTGTTGCAAGCGCCATTGGCGTTGTAGGACGGGCGCGGGTACACCCCCAGGCTGTCGACCACCGTGCCATCGGGGAAGCGGAAGTCGGCGAGGGCGACGAGATCGTCGAAGGTGACGGTGCCGAAGTCGAAGAATCCCGCCGTATCGGCCATCTCCTCCATTGGCGGATCGCCGTAGAGCTCGGGCGTGCCCTTGTACTCGATCTTCGTCGAATCGGCCATCATCAGCCCGGTGGCGCTGGGGCTGCGAACGGTGCAGTAGGGCCCCAACCAGGTCGACGGGATCGTGTCGATGCCACTGATCTCTGTGGTGCCGCGCACTGAAGCGCTGTCCAGTACCTGGAGGGCCGCCTTCATCGGGCTCTCGATGACCAGCGTCCTGACCAGCATGCCGACGTGCTGGGTCGTCCCGTCGTAGGCATACCCCTCCGAGCGGACCGAGTAGAGGGCGTGGACGGCGTCTTCATCCAGCTTGGTGGCCTCAACCTTGTACGCGCCCCCGCCGGGGACAGTGCCCTTGGCCAGATACCAACTCATACCCGCTTGAGTCGCGCTGGACGGCTTCGTCCAGTTCTGAATCCCCTCGGCCAAGCCGGTCTCGGCGGCGTAGAAGGCGTCGGTGCGGGCGGATCGGCGAATCTGGCTGCGCTGTTCCTGCCGGGCGAGAGAGATCCCGGTGAGGCCCAGCAGGGCGAAGATCACCAGCAGCATGATTGTGGCCGCGAGGCCGAAGCCGCGATTGCACTCTAAGTAGTTCCTGGTCTTCATGGCCCCACCTCAGAATTCGGCGTTGCGAAGCCGGATCGACACGGTGCGGACCTTCCGCAGCGGCTCGCCGGAACGCCATGTGGCCACGGCGCCCAGCGTGGTCGCGTCGATTTCGATCGTAGCGATGCTGTCGAGATGTGTCGTGACGGATCCGGACCTGTTCAGGTAGCGGAACGTCAGGACGGATCCGGCAGCTGAATCGGCAGGGGCCAGTGGGCCGCCGACCAGGGTCGACTTCCCCAGGAGCGCGTCGGTCTTCAGGGACCACTCTCCTGACTCGGTGGTCAGCCAGTAGCTGCCACGGTGATAGAGGCGTATGGGGGCGCCAACGGGAATCTCGCTCAAGATTCCCTCCAGCCCTTCGACCGCCAGGTCGTAGGCCCGGCTACCGTCGGGACATGTGTCGGCCTTGACGGAGCGTACCAAGAGAGCCGCCCAATGATCGTCGGCTGGCGTGGGCTGAAGACCACTAGAGTAGACGATGCCGCTGTCGGGTTGCGGCGCGTGCGCTTCGGTCAGGGGCCGTACCGTCAGAACCACCGGCGAAGTCGCATACTTGGCGCAGATTGCATAAGCACCACGGTAGGCTCGCACGGCAACCGAGTCGGGGCCGGCGTAGGTGATATCTCCCGCTCCGCCGTTCAGCGGTAGCAGATCTGCCGACGTGATCGTCTCCAGTCGTTCGAGCGTGGCCACCGCGTTGGCCGCATCACCGGCGATCAAATAGAATCGCTGCTGCTGCACCGCCGTACCGATCATCGCCGCGAAGATCACGCTGATCAGCATGACGGCGATCATCATCTCGACCAACCCAGCGCCGCTTTCGCTCTTGGTCCGCATGTTCATACCCCTAACGCCTCACCGTCGCCGCGGTCAGCGTGTCCACGCGAGCGCCGCTGGGCAGCGCAAAGCGATAGGCCAACTGTACCTTTCGGCCCGTGTTGCTCTCGGAGACCGTCCAGGCCATGGTCACACCGTCACGGCTGGCCGTGCCGGACAGCGACACGCCAGCTGGCCGTGCCAGCAGCATCTCGACTTGCTGGCGAGCCACGGCCTGGGCGGCGAGCCGGCCGTGGGCGCCGTTGACGGCGAGGCCGACCCGGGCCGACGTGCCGATGAGCCCCAGGATCGCCACCGAGAAGATCAAGAGGGAAATGAGAACCTCGGAGAGGCCCATCCCCGCTTCGCCTCGGAGCCGGCTGACACAATGATTGTCGAGTTTTGCAGATCTCAGCTTCAACATCGGTACTCCATCCGAGTGAGGATTCTGTCGATTGGATTGGTGGCTTGGGGGAGCGGATACGGGGACAGGGAACCATCCGCCTGCGCCGTGGCAGAAGGGCAACGCCTGTGCCAGCGAGGCTCAGTTATCGTAAGTTATTTCATGACAGTATATTATGGCGATTGCGCTCTTGGGGCGCGACTGTCCGTTCCCGTACTGGATCGGTCACAATGTCCGGGCGGGACGGCGAAATGGGAGTCCCGCAGGGGTATCCTCGTCAGACTGCCGAGCCGGTCCCGCTCCAGTCGATGTCGGGAGAAATCGTGGTTCGCGAGTTCCAGCCGGGTTCGCGTGGCGACCGGGAGGGCCGGCTGATGGCTCGCTGTGGCCAGGCGATCAGGTGGCCAAGAGTCCGAAGAGCAGCACCCCAAGGGCCAACAGGGCTGTGAGGCCGAGAGCGAGGGCGACGACCATGCGGCTTCGCTGGCCGGCTCCGGTGCGGTTGCTGGCGATCCGGAGGGCCTGGCTGATTTCCAGGTCGCTGAGGTGCGGGTGATCCTGGCGGTATTCCACAATCGTTCGCTCGATGCGCTGAGCGAGCTCGCGAGCCTGGATCGATGCCTGAGGGATGACGGTCACCGGGGTCGGTACATAGGTCATCTTTCGATCTCCGTCCAGTTGGGGATGTATGGCGGCCATATCGCCCGGATAATAGACGAGGGGTCGGCAAACCGCCGCGGGATCATAATGATCCGGCCGGGGTGATGCCAGAACTATTCGGGGGTAGGGGCAGCTTCCGCCGGCCGGGTCGAGGGCGTGTGCGGTACGTTGACCGCCGCCGGCCGGTCGGTCGCGGGGCACAGCCTCTCAGCCGGATCTCCGTTATATTAATGGGTTAGCCTTCGCTCGGATGCGCCCGCCGCGGCGGGTAGAGCGTTTGGCATGGATTCAGAGCCCCAGCTCCATATGACGAAACTAGAGGACT
>JASFLD010000578.1:0-3376 GCA_050118275.1 Gemmatimonadales bacterium | reverse complement strand
GTTCGATGGTGATCTGGTGGTGGCATGCTCGACGGGAGCGGGCTCCGGTGGGCTGACGCCGAGCGAGCTGCTGAGGATCGGGCTGTGGGCAGAGTGGTCGTTGGAGCGGGCGATCGAGCGAGCCGTAGGCGTTGGACGAGGGTAGCATTGGGCCAGATGAAAAGCCAGATTAATGGATTAGTTCAGCGATGGCCGGGAGGTCGCGGCCGAGAGGGAGGAACGGGTAACGCGTGATCGTCCGGGTGTTTTTCGACATCGACGCGACGCTTTTGCTCACCGACGGGGCCGGGCGCGCGGCACTGCAAACGGCGCTGGAGGCTGTGTACGGGACCAGCGGTCGGCTGGAAGGCTATATGTTTCATGGGAAAACCGACCCGCAGATCGTCGTGGAGCTACTCAGCGATAGTGGGATTGCGGAGCCGGAGATTCGCGGTCGGCTGTCCTCGATGTGGCCGGCGTATCTGGAGGCTCTCGAGCGCGAGCTCGATGTGCGCCGGTCGGAGCGCCGCATCCGGTTGTTGCCGGGCGTCGGGGAACTTCTGGCGGCATTGGAAAGAGAGGAAGGCGTCTGCCTGGGGCTGTTGACAGGTAACATAGAGGCGGCGGCGGGCATGAAGCTGGCGGCGGCGGGCGTCACGACGGGGTTCGCGGTCGGGGGTTACGGTTCGGACTCGGAAGTGCGCTGCGAGATCGCGCGGGTCGCGTTGGAGCGAAGTCGGAGGTACGCCGGGTCGAGTGCGGGCTTGGAAGCGGTAGTGGTGGTGGGCGATACACCCGAGGACATCGCCTGCGCCCGCTGCCTCGAGGGTCGAGCGGTGGCCGTGGCCACGGGTCGTCACAGTGTAGTGGAGCTGGAGCGGGCGGGAGCCGACGTCGTGTTCAGCGACTTCAGCGATACCGAAGCGGTGTTGAACGGCATACTCGCTCCTTTGGCAGGCGAGGCGTCGGGCGCCAAGGACATTGGCGGAGATCGATGACGTACGAAGGCAAGTTCGACGTCGTAATCGAAGGAGTCGGAGCGGAGAGAGGCGCCCGCGTGATGGCGGCCCAGGAGGGGCTGTACGTGAGCGAGCATCAGATTCCGTACTCGACTCTGCTGGGCGTCGCATTGCGTGGCTCGATTCTGTTGGTCGTGGGGACGCAGGCAGCCGTGGCGCTGCGCGGCAGCCATGAAGGTCTGGCGATGCTAGCATCGGAGCTGCGAGGTCGAGCGGACCTCGATCATCTGGCGTTGACCGACCGTCAGGCGCTAGTCGGCGAGCGGGTCGTGTTCGCGACGCCGGTGGCGATATCCGGCCTGATGGAGATGGAGCGCTTCAAGGGTCTGGCACTGGCGGTCGTGACCGATACGGCCCTGCACGTGTTCGAGCGGGGCGGTCGCCACTTTCGGACTTCTTGGGACATGGTGACGAAAGTCGACGTGGCGAAAGCGAAGTTCGGACGACTGCTTCGACTCGGGAGTGGCTCGACCCAGGTCGAAATCCTCTACCTGACCGACGCGCAGATACAGACGATCCGCGGGTTGGCGTTGCGGCATTCGAGCAAGGTTCTCGGTGTGAGCGGCGCGGAGACGCCACCACCGGCGCCGGAGGAAGAGGCGGCACGGGAGCGCCGTCCGACGCCGGCAGCGAAGGGGCGGGAGGTGCCGGCGATCAAGGACCTGACGCAGCGGTTCTCGGTTCCCGAGTTCGAAGCGTCGCTGGGTTCGATCGGCAGCGGCACCGATCGGCCGTTGGGTGCCGCCATCGATCGCTTGCAGATGTCGCCGCTATTGCCGGTTGGTTTTCTGGAGGAACATCTAAGGGAACTGCGGACTATCTATGAGGGCGCGTTGCTCCGGGCCAAGCGGGAGGCGGCGTCCGCCAGCAATCTGTTCATGGCAGCGAAGGCGCTGCACGGTGGGCGTCTCTGGGAAGAAGTCCAGGGCGGCGTCGGAGTGATAGCGGACGCGACAAAGCGGGCCTTCGAGCGGCAGACCAGGCGCGTGGCTGCGAACCGGCGTATTCCTTGGCGACATGCGAGTCGGAAGTACATGCCGTCAGCAAAGGAGGTGGCCGGTTTCCGCCAGCGGTTCGCGCGGAGTATCGCGGATCTGGAAGCCAAGCTGGATAAGGTATCGCAGGCGGCCGCGCAACTTGAGCCAGCGGCGGCGCAGGGCAGCGCGCAGCTCGAGAGCGCGTATACGAACTGGCACGAGACGATGCGCGAGCTCGATCAAGCTTACGCCACGGCGTGGGCCAGTCTGAGTCGAGAGGTCGTGAAGGTCTGGCAAGATGCTCTGATGCCGAGGTTGTCGCGCCTCGGAGGCGAGCGGCGCCGTCTGCTGCCGAGGCCGATCAAGGTTGCACTGTACTTCGTGCTGTTCGTGTTCGTGGGTGTGGTGGTGTTTCTGGCGGTGACGGGCCAGCTGGGGCAGGTCGTGCAGTTCGAGTAAGAGATTTGGGTCACTCTGGCAGTCTAAGGAGTCCGGGTAATGGCGAGTTCGCAGGCTAAGTTCTATGGCGCGCTGGGACTGATCGTGGTCATCGGAGCGGCGCTCATCGGGTATGTTGTGGTGAACGACCGTCAGCAGACGAGCGATCCGGAGTACGGATCGACGCCGCTCGTTCCGGAGGGCGAGCTCGTTTCGGCCGACGTCGGCGTCTCGATCGGCGCGGAGGATGCACCGGTGGTGATCGAGGAATACGCCGATTACCTGTGCCCATATTGCGGGATGGTGGCCCAGCTGACGGTGCCTCAGATCATGGAGCGTTACGTCGAGACGGGTAGGGCCCGTTTCGTGTTCTTCGATTTCCCGGTGCACCCGGGAGACAAGTCGATCCTTGGCGCGGAAGCGGCACGCTGCGCCGGCGACCAGGGCGCCTTCTGGCAGATGAACAAGCGGTTGATGAAGCGGATGCGCGAGTGGGGCGAGGAGCGAGATCCGCGTGACGCGTTCCGACGATACGCCGAGGCCTTGGGACTGGACGGGAAGGCGCTGAGTGAGTGCGTCGAGTCTGGCAAGTACCGACAGGTCGTGATGACCAGTCAGCTTCGGGCCCGACAGCTGGGACTGAGCGGGACGCCTACCTTCATCATCAACGGGCGCCGCGTGGGAGAGGCCATGGGCTTCGACCAGATGTCGGCAGTCATCGAGGAGGAGTTGGCGAAACAGTGAACCGGCGCCGGGCGATCGCGATACTGGCGCTGTTGGGCGTGCTCGATTCCGTCTACCTTCTGTTGGCCAAGCTCGGATACATCGGTGGACTGTCGTGCACCATCTCGCACAGTTGCGATATGGTGAACTCCTCATCGTACTCCGAATTCCTGGGCATACCGGTTTCAGGCATTGGCATGGCCGGATACGTGTCGCTGTTCGTCGTGGCACTGGGCGGGA
>JASFLD010000577.1:0-3378 GCA_050118275.1 Gemmatimonadales bacterium | reverse complement strand
CTACTATTTGGCCGAGCACGAGATGAGTAACCTGGGTCGGGTCGTGATGTTGAGTCCGCCGAATCAGGGCAGCGAGATAGCGGACTGGGTGGCCGAGAACGAGATCCTCCAGCGGATCCTCGGCCCGTCGGCGGAGCAGTTGGGGACCGGACCCGAGAGCATCCCGAATCAATTGGGCCCCGTGGACTTCGAGTTGGGCATCATCGCGGGCAACCGGACGCTGAACCCGATCTTCTCCCAGATGATCCCCGGCGCCGATGACGGGAAGGTGTCGGTCGAGCGTGCGAAGGTCGAAGGCATGAACGACTTCCTCGTGGTGCCCCACAGTCACACCTACATCATGATGAGCGACGATGTGATCGAGCAGGTCGCCTATTTCTTGGCGCACGGCGAGTTTCGACACGATCAGGAATCCGTACCCGCCGCGGACTCCGTGGGCGGAGCCGCCGGACCGGTGGGGTCACCGCCCAACTGATCTCTGTCCCTGGCTCGCGACTACGGCCATGACTCGCCAATCGGCTGAACCAATAATGCCGCTCCCGCGTCCTTGCCTTGCCGGGGAAGTGTCGTTGGAGGCGGCCTTGAACCGGCGGGAATCGGTTCGCGAGTACACCGGCGCAGCGGTCTCGAATGGCGATCTCTCGCAGCTACTTTGGGCGGCCCAGGGCGTCAGATACTCCGGCGCGAGCCGTACTGCCCCCTCGGCGGGCGCGCTCTACCCCCTCGAGCTGTACGTCTTGGCCGGGGACGTGACCGGTCTGGAAAGCGGGCTCTATCGATACCGGGTCGCCCAGCACGACTTGATTCAACTCAGCCGGGAGGACCTGCGCCGTCCACTGGCGGACGTGGCGTTGGACCAGCCTCAGGTGAAAGAGGCGGCGGCCGTCATCGTCTTGACCGCCGTCGTACAGCGCACCGCCGCAAAGTACGGAGAGAGAGCCCTGCGATACGTCCACATGGAGGTGGGATGTGCCGGGCAGAACATCCACCTGCAGGCCGCCGCCCTCGGGCTCGGGACCGTATTCATCGGCGCTTTCCGGGACGCACGTCTCTGTCGCTTGCTGAATTTGGCCGACGGGGAGACCCCCCAGGCGATATTCCCCGTCGGCCGGCGCCGCTGACCGGGCCGCACGGCGCGGTCGCCCGAAGCGGAAAAGCACGAGTCTCGGCGACCCCGGGCGTCGAGAACCGTCTCCGCCGTCCGGGGTCGCAGATGCTCTAGTTCTCCGACGCCGTCTCCGGCAGTGGCGGCTTCTGGTCGACGGGGATCGGCGACTCGTACGGCTTGCCCTCCGTCTCCTCCAGGAAGAACGCTTCTGCCCGTTCCAGCAATGTGGGATCGGTGAGCATGTCCACCCCGGTCAGCGCCATCACTTTCGCGGCCACTTCGGCGGCGGAGATGGAACCCTCGGTCCCGTGGGAAGCCGCCGTCGCCCAGCTATGCCATGGGATGTCGGACGCCGCCGACGTGACGGTCACACTGACCGTCGGGGCCAGGTAGGAGACCTCGGCCACGTCCGTCGAACCCC
Organism: Gemmatimonadales bacterium; assembly: GCA_050118275.1. Classification (GTDB taxonomy): domain Bacteria; phylum Gemmatimonadota; class Gemmatimonadetes; order Palauibacterales; family KS3-K002; genus JASFMO01. The sequence continues at coordinate 1,849 of JASFLD010000577.1, read as the reverse complement.
CGGTCACCGGCTCCGGTTCGTCGGCCAACGGCTTGATCTCGGTGTCGAGGCCCTTTCCCTCCAGGTCCAACGACCGCTGCAACTCACGCGCAAACTCCTGGTATTCGTCGCTGAAGTGCGGAGCACCCACCGCCTCGAGGTTCGCCTGCATCGCCTCCTGCAGCGGGCGATTCAGCAGAGTCTCGTGCACTCCCGTGATGAGCGTGACTTTGTACGTCGTGCGGGTCGCCATCGCCGCGCCTTCGGCGATCTTCAGCAGCCAGTCGTAGTACTCCTCCACCTTCTCGCGGTCCGCCTCGCGGACGTAGTACCAGACTCTGGCGTACTCGGGCACCACGTTGGGGGCGTCACCGCCCGCAGGTATGACGTAGTGGATGCGGGCGGTGGGCCGGATGTGCTCGCGCGCCATGTTGACGCCGTAATCCATCATCTCTACCGCGTCGAGCGCGCTGCGGCCGTTCCAGGGATCGCCGGCTCCGTGTGCGGCCTGTCCGTAGAACTCGACCGTGAAGTTGTTCAGGGCCCGGCCCGGTTGATTGCGCACCTTGGTCTCTTGGCCGGGATGCCAGTCGAGCACGCCGTCCAGACCATCGAAGACACCGGCCTTGGCCATGTACACCTTGCCGACCACCGTCTCCTCGGCCGGCGAACCGAAGAGCTTGACGGTCCCCGCGATCCCGTGTTGTTCCATGGTTCGCTTCAGAGCGATGGCGGCGCCGACGGAGCCGGCCCCAAACAGGTTGTGGCCGCATCCCTGGCCACTGGTCAAGCCGTCAGCGCGCGGCTGTCTGTGCGGTACCGGCGCGTTCCCGATACCGGGCAACGCGTCGTACTCCGCCAGGACGCCGATCACCGGGCTGCCGCTGCCCCATGAGGCGACGAAGGCCGTGGGAAGACCGGCGACACCGCGTTCGACGCTGAAGCCCTCTTCTTCCAGAAGGCCGGCCAGGAAGTCGGCCGACTGCGCTTCCATCAAGGCGATCTCCGAGTAATCCCACAGCTTCATAGCCATCAGGTGGATCTCGGAGGAGATTTGATCAACCGCCGCGAGGGCCGTCTGCTTCTCGGGTGGCAGAGACTGAGCGAAACTTTGGCCGCCCAGCAAAAGTATCGCAGCCGCCGGCAGCGTTGAACGGGCTATCAGCCGTGGGACCATGGAGAAACCCTCCCTTGCAAGATCGATCGCAACTGTTGGTGGAACGCAGAAAGCTTATCACGAGCGTGGCATTCGGCAACCCGTTGATGTTCTACAACTCCCGGACGCGACGTTTGGTGGTTCCAATGGCAGGTTCAAGGTGCCGGGTTTCCTGCAGGGCCCGGCGCAGGGCATCCGCCGCTCAGCCTTGCGAGCCGCGGGTGATCGCTCAATGCTGTTGAGGTCCCTACCGACCTCAACTAGAGGATGCAAGGCCGATGATCCAGACCAGTCGTATCATTGTTGCGCTGCTGTTCTGTGTTTCGGTGTCCGCCCTTCAGCCCGGTTCGGGCTTCGCCCAGAGCGGCGACGGGCCGTCTGCGTTGACGCGTCCCGAGGCCAGTGAGTTCCGCGAGACGAGCTCGTACGCGGATGTGATGTCGTTCGTGGAGCGGCTGGTCGCGGCATCGCCGAAGCTGCAGCTGACGACGCTCGGTTACACGATGGAAGGGCGGGCTCTCCCGGCCGTGGTCGTCGGCGATGTCGGGGATCCGGGGCCGGAGGCGGTGCGGGCCTCGGGCAAGGTTCGGCTCTTCGTTCAAGCGAACATCCACGCCGGTGAGGTATGCGGCAAGGAAGCGATGCTCATGCTGCTACGATCGCTCGCCGCAGGAGAGCACGCCGAGTGGCTCGATTCGTTGGTCTTGTTCGTGG
>JASFLD010000576.1:0-3379 GCA_050118275.1 Gemmatimonadales bacterium | reverse complement strand
CAGCGGGGCGGGGGCATGTCTGCTCGCTGGCCCGTAGCAGACGAGGGCATTATCCAATCATGGAGTGGATGTGCCGACTGATGAACACATGATTGTAGCGCATTCGTCGATTAGGCGATTCACCCGGGGAGCGGTGCCTCTGGCGCCGCTCCTGCTCCTGATCGTTTCCGGTTTCTCGTGTGACGAGAGTACGGGGCCCGGCTCGAACGAGCCCGCTCGCGTGCTCTGGCGCGATGCCAGCCAGGCCAACACTCGCCCCTTGATCGCGGACTCGCTCGTGATCTTCGGCACGTGGGACGGGGAAGCGATCGCCTACGAGAGAACTTCCGGGCGAGTTGCATGGTCCACGCCTCTAGGGCGGACGATCTGGGGAAGGGCGATCGACGAAGCGTCCGGCCTCGCACTGGTACCGGAACTAGCGCTGCACGCGCTGGACCCCCGGTCGGGTGACATGCGCTGGACGTACGCCGGGCCGGATGGTGCCGCAGCCCAGACGGAACCGGCTGTAGAGAGCGAGGAGGTGTTTCTGGGGACACCCCTGGGGTGGGCGGTGGCCCTCGACGCTGGGACAGGCCAGGAGATCTGGAGAATCGACCTGGGTGAGAGGCCCTTTCGCCCGACGGTGGCGGGGGATCTCGTGATCTACGGAACGCGAGGATACATGGGTGGCGAGCGGGAAGGGCCCCTGGGCGCGGGTCACGTTGTGGCGCTCCGTCGTGTCGATGGCGTGGAGGTGTGGAGGTTCCCACTCCCGGACTCGGCCGGGTTCCCACTATCGGGTGGAGCGGTGAACGGCGGCGTCGTGTGGGAAGACCGCGTCATCGTCGGGTCCGCGGCGAGCCGGCTCTACGCGCTGCGCCTCTCTGACGGCGCTCGGCTGTGGGAACATCAAGGCGGGAGCCCTCCGCTCGCCGGGTACCGCACACGTCCCGCGCTTCTAGGGGGCACCGCGATCGTGCTGCGCAATGATGGCGTCATGGAGGGTGTGGACACGCGATCGGGCGACCTGCGCTGGAGGATCAAGACAGGCGGCGCAAACGATCCCGTCGTCGCCGGGAAAGTGGTGATGCTCTCGGCGGGACGGCTCTGGATGATACGAGAGGATGGAACCGTTCTCTGGCAGTGGGGTGGTCCCCTGGATAATGCCCCCGCGTTTCTGAACAGCCCGACCATAGCCCCGGACGGGACGGTGTATGTCACGGCCACGGATCCGCACGACGGGAGCGTGGTCTACGCGTATGCGGTCGTGCCACCCGTCCGTCCCTGATGCTTGCCGGCCGTGGTCCGCCGGGGGGGTCCATCGTACCAGCGCCATGGCGTTGGAGAGTGCGCGCTGGGCACACCGAACCCTCCGGGTATCACCTCCCGCTCGAGAACCCTGGAAGAACGGTGGCGAGCGGGCGATCCAGATACTCGGCCTCGGCTCCGACGAGCGATCGGGTTACCCCAGATCGGGGGTTCGTGGGCGTACGGCTGTGCGACGAGGACCTGGGCCTGAGCCCCGAGATCGGCGTCTACTACGACCACGCGTCACCCGACCTGCGGGGCCGCCGCGTGATCTTCGTTCCGTCGGTCACGATCTACCCGGCCGACGTTCTGTCGCGGCTCTCCGGCAGTCGACCCCGGGCCGCGGCACACCCGGTATCGAACCGTCCACGACAGCGGAGGTAATGCCATGACGACCTCGCGTCGCGCAGCGCGGCTGCTGCGATCGCTCCGGCTCGGCCTCCCGGCGGGGATGCTGCTCGCGGCAGCCTGCGGGGAGGATCCCTTGCAGCCCGAGGACATGCTGGGCTCGTACTCGCTCGTGCAGGCTCAGAGCCAACCTCTCCCCACACTCGTGAGCGCCACGGACTCATGCGACACCTGGCTGAGCGCTGGCGACCTCAGTCTGGACTCCTACGTCGGCGGGCTCGTCTTCGCGCTAACGCTGGAGGGCGAGTTGGACTGCACCCGCGGAGGCAGCGCGAGCGTGGGGTGGTTCACAGGACCTCTCGTGGGCCCCTGGGAGCTCGACGGCACGACGTTCACGTTCCGCACTTCAATACCGTCGGCGGACTCTCTCGAGGAACTGACCTTCGAAGGATTCGTCTCCGGCAGCCGCGTCGAGGTGACCATCCCGGGCCGGGAGATCGCGAGCGTTGATACGCTGAGGCTGACCTTCGAGAGCGCATCCTGAGGCGCGGAAAGCCTGGATCCCGGTAGCGGCTTCGACGTGTGGCGTCCAGCCTGGGTCCCGAACCGCGCTCCGTTGGCGCCCCAGGCGCGGTGCTTTCCCCTCTGGCCAGTAGGGGGCGCCGTACCGGCAAGCACGCTCCCGGCGACTCGGGCTCGCTCGCAATCGAACATCCAGCCCCTGTGGCCAACGCCAGAACCCCTTCCGCGTTGGCGGCACCGTCAGCGGCGGTTCTTCACCAAGCGCGCCGCCGAGATGCGCCGCATCATCGAGGCGCTCGTCGAGCCCCAAGCCAAGCTCCTCGTCTGCGCCGTGACTCCCACGACCTCCAGCTGGTGGACACCGCGGAATTGTCCGGTGCTGCCGACCCGGTACATTTCAGCGAGACGATCGAGAGGCGACCCGACGGCTTTGGCATATCGTTCGACTACCGACTGCGCCCGGGTATAGCCACCTCGCAGAACGCGCTGAAGTTGCTCGAGATCGTCGGATTGGCAGACGACACCGAAGGCGAGAGCCATGACTTGGAGAGGAGCGAAGCGTGATCGATCCTATACTCATACCGATCCTGGGGATCATCTTCGGCGTCGGCGTGCCCGGCGTCGCCCTGGCGGCGCATTTCGTCCTGCGACCCCTGGTTCGCGACATCGTCACCGCGATTCAGTCCAACAAGCCCCGCGCCGCGCCCGGCGACGTGGAAGAACGACTGCTCAAACTCGAGGACGCGTACTATCGCCTCGACGAGCGGGTGTCACGGCTCATCGAGGCGGAACGGTTCCGGCGCGAACTGGAAGCAGGTAAGGAATAGCCAGGCCGCCTAGGCAGGCGGCCGAGATCGATCGGGTGGGGACTCGAGCAGTCGCTGAGCGGTTTCGCGGCCGTCACGGATACAGTCCGGCAGCCCGATCCCGCGGAAGCCGCTGCCCGTGACATAGAGGCCCGGTTGCCTGGACAGCTCTTCTTCGATCTGCTGGCTGCGGGCCGCGTGTCCCACATCGTACTGCGGGTTCGATTGCCACCAGCGATAGACCCGAGTGAATAGCGGTTCGGCCGTTACGCCGGCGATCTCGCGCAGCTCATCCCGGCACATCTCGACGAGCGCGTCGTCTTCCAGATCCAGTTGCTCCGCCGTGCGGTCGCCACCGACGAAACAGCGCGCCAGGAAACCGTCTTTGGGGGAACGGCCCTCGAACTTGTTGGTGA
>JASFLD010000575.1:0-3396 GCA_050118275.1 Gemmatimonadales bacterium | reverse complement strand
CGTATCGCGGCCCTGCCGTTTGTCGTCATCGTCGAAGGTGGCCCAGTAATGATGCTCGTGGCTGGGAAAGTAGAACTCCCGCGGCATCACTCCGACGACGGTGTGGCGCCCCTCATCCAGTTCGATGGTCCGACCGATGACGCCGGCGTCCGAGCCGAACCGCCGCTGCCACAGCCCGTAGCTCAGGATGACGAGAGGTTCGGCGCCGATGCGATCGTCCTCGGGCAAGAAGACGCGGCCCAGCAGCGGCTGCGCACCGAGTGCCGCGAAGATCCCGTGGGTCACCCGGGCCCCGAGGATGCGCTCTGGCCGGTCGTCGCCGGTCAGCGTCAGCGTCGCGTCGCTGTAGACCGCCACCTCCTGGAATACGGGGCTCAGCTGTAGCCAGTCCCGATAGACGGGGAACGACAGCGGGAACCTGTACGCGAAAGCGCGCAAGCCGGGGTTGGGCGAATCGAGCCAGGCCGGGTTGGTCTGGAAGGCGGCGACCAGCCGGTCCGGGCTGGCGTAGGGGAGCGGGCTGAAGACGACGCCGTCGGCCACGCTGAAGATCAGCGTGTTGGCCCCGATGCCCAGGGCCAGGGTGGTGACGGCGGTGGCCGCGAAGCCGGGCCGCCTGAGCAAGTGCCGGTAGGCCGTGAGGAGATCTCGAAGCATCGGCGCCTCCGCAAGCTGAACGTTCAGGTCCGCACGATATCAGCGTCGGTGTCCATAGGTTAGACGGATCAACCGGCCATACTGTTGGAGTATGGACGACTCCAGAGGCGACTTCACAAGTAAGGGCTGACGGCCGGCGAATTCTCGAGATCAGCCCGGGCCGGGTGGCGCGGTCTCGATCAGGTCCGCTGCGCCGTGATCATCACCGAGCTTGCGTCGATGCTCCCGTTCATCGTCAGCGTATCGCCCGATAGCGAGAGGGCGAAGTCTATTTCGTTCTGCGTGCCCGGATCGAAGGTGAGCGTGTTGCCCGACCGGGTGTAGCTGCCCGATTCGGTGCAGGTTGTCTCGGTCCCGCACAGCGTCCCGAGGTCGTCGCCGCTCACCTGCAACGAGTAAGTGTCCTGCGTGAAGACAAGCGTTATGGCGACGTTGGTGCCGTCCAAGATGTCGCCGAGCCCGGCTATCGTGAAGCTGGTCGCCTCCCAGGTGCCGACCAGCGCGCTCGTATCGCTGGTCGCCGGCCCACCGTCGTCGCCGCAGCCCGCCAGCAGCGGCAGAGCGATCAGTGCCAGAACGAGTATCGCCGCCTGTTTGCTCGCACGAGGGTGTGTCATGTCGTTCTCCCGGTCGGAGCTCTCGCGAGATCGAGGCTGATGCAGCCAAGGCTACCAAGGTACGACGGCGAGGGGATCGTGGGTAGTAAATGGGGAGCAGGATGGGCGCCGTCGTCGAGCCCGAGCGATCGAGGGCAAACAACGTCGAGGTCAGGCCCGCCAGGCGCCATATTCACTCGCCCAACAGCCCAGTGACCGGCCGCACGCCGCGGCCAAGTAGTCAGAGCTCTTACCGGAGCGCTCAGCGTGAGCTCTGGCCCCAACCAGCCGCGAGACGACGGTCGTAGCTCCGGCTCATCCAGCCCGGGAGCCGGCGAGGGCCTCGGCCGCCACGTCTCAGACAGAATAGGCCCCTACGAGCTACGCGCCTCTTGGGCGAGGGCGGGATGGGCGTCGTCTACCTCGCCGACCAACGCTCGCCCGTCCAGCGACAGGTCGCCTTGAAGGTCATCAAGCCTGGCATGGATACCCGCCAGGTCGTGGCGCGCTTCGAGGCCGAGCGCCAGGCCCTCGCCGTCATGGACCACCCGAACATCGCCAAGGTGTTCGACGGCGGCGCCACCGACACGGGTCTTCCCTACTTCGTCATGGAGCTGGTGCGTGGCGTGCCGATCACGGAGTACTGCGACGAACGCGAGCTTTCTATCCGCGAGCGACTGCAACTCCTCATGCCGGTCTGTCAGGCAATCCAGCACGCCCACCAGAAGGGCGTCGTTCATCGGGATCTAAAGCCTTCCAACGTCCTGATCACCGAGCAGGATGAGAAGCCGGTGGCGACGGTCATCGACTTCGGCGTCGCGAAGGCGATCGACCAGCGGCTGAGCGAGCACACGATCCAGACACAGACGGGTCACCTAGTCAGAACGCCGGCCTACATGAGTCCCGAGCAAGCTGAGAGCTCCGGTCTGGACGTGGACACGCGCACCGACATCTACTCGCTCGGTATGATCCTCTACCAGATGCTGACCGGCGAACTGCCCTTCACGGAGAAGGAGCTACGAGGGATCACCGTCCTTTATACAGTGCTGGAAAGGGATCCACCCACACCCGCCAGCCGCTTCGCCAGCCTCGACGGAGCGCGGCGCGCCGTTATCGCCAGGCGACGCGCGAGCGATGCCGCTGCGCTCGGGCGTAAGCTGAAGGGCGACATCAACTGGATCGTGATGAAGGCGATCGAAAAGGATCGCGGGCGCCGCTACGAGACGGTGAACGCGCTTCTTCTCGAGATCCGTCGCTACCTGAACGACGAGCCCGTCCTAGCACGGGCACCCAGCACGACCTACCGGGTCGCCAAGTTGTCCGGCGGCACCGGGCCGCGGTCGCCGCGGCGACGGCGCTGGCGGTGGCCATCGTCGCCAGTTCCGTGGTCATCTCATACCTGGCTGTGGAGGCGACCCGGGCACGAGACCGGGCCGACGTGAGGCGCGGGCAGGCGGAGAAGCTGATCAGTTTCATGGTCGGCGACCTGCGCGGGAAGCTCGAGCCGGTGGGTCGGCTCGAAATCCTCGACGACGTGGCGGAGGAGGCGCAAGAGTACTTCGCCGCGGTGCCGGAGGCGGAGCTGACCGACGAAGAGCTCTTCCGCCGGTCGCAAGCATTGTCGCAGCTCGGCCAGGTGCGCATCGCTCAGGGCAACCTATCGGCCGCTACGGAGGTCTTCGCGCAAGCTCTGGAGCACTCACGAGGACTGGCGTCCCGCGATCCGCAGAACGCCGAGTGGCAGGTCGGCCTCGGCGCCGCCCACTTCTGGGTCGGCTACGTCCACTGGCTGCGTGACGATCTGGACGCTGCGCTCGAGTCGATGCAGGCATACCTGACGATCTCGCAGGCTCCCGTCGAGAACGACCCGGACAATCTGGAATGGCAGCTCGAGCTGGGCTATGGATACAGCAACATCGGCTCCATTCATGAGGCCCGCGGCGATCTGCAAGGCGCTCTTGAGGCCTACCGAGGCACCCTCGATACCAAGAGGCTGCTGGCCGAGAGGGAACCGGAGAACCCGGACGGACAATTCGACGTCGCCAACGGGCACAACAAGGTCGCGGTGGCGCTTCAAAAGTCGGGCGATCTCGAGCAAGCCTTGAAGCACTACCGCGCCGAGGGCGCGATTCGCCAGGCACTG
>JASFLD010000574.1:0-3402 GCA_050118275.1 Gemmatimonadales bacterium | reverse complement strand
CGTAGCGGTACCCTGCTGATCGTCGTGCCACACGGGGATCTCCGCCTTCTCGCGCAAGGTGTCGAGAATGCGGAAGCACTTCGGTTGGGCGAGGTCCTCCAGGTTCACGCCGCCCAGCGCGGGCTGGATGAGAAGGACCGTCTCGATGATCTTGTCGGGGTCCTTGGTGTCGAGCATGATCGGCCACGCGTCGACGCCGCCGAGGTACTTGTACAGCAGGCCCTTTCCTTCCATGACCGGTAAGCCGGCCTTGGGGCCGATATCGCCGAGGCCGAGCACACGCGTACCGTCGGAAACGACGCCGACGGTGTTCCACTTGTGCGTGTACTCGTACACCAGCTCGGGGTCTTCCTCGATCGCCTTGCACGGCGCGGCGACCCCCGGGGTGTACCAAATGGCAAAGTCGTTGAAGTCACGCACCCGGCAGCGCAGTGACGTCTCGACCTTGCCCTTGTAGAACTTGTGCAGCCGCATGGCATCTTCGGCTGGTTTCTTCGCCTTGGCGAGCAGCTCCTCTTTGCTTACCGTTGGCGCTTCTTTGAGCATCTTGCTCCTCCTGCGACCGACTGGCGGTGCCGGCCGCCGCCGGCGAATCGCGAAACATGAGCGACCGCCGGTCGCTCGGGGGCTGCGGCGGCCACGTGTCGTCGCGCGCGCCCGAATTCAAGTCGCACATGAACGTGCTCGGCCCGGGTGCGCTCGTGCTAGCGGGGCGGAGAACCCGAACCCTAAATACGACTTTATTATCGGATTAAACTGCCCGACTGGCAAGCTCGCGGCTTGTCGCGGCGGTGGCGCGACCTTAGAATTTCGCCTCCCGCCCACGCCGCCAAGAACTACGGTCGACAGAGCGCCGTGCGCTCGTCTTCCGCGCATGGGACGCTGACTCCGATGGATCCCGTTGATCAATTCCTTTCCGCACCCGAAGCGCCGGTACCACCGGTGCGACTCGACCCTGATGAAGACCTCGTCGCCTACTTCTGTATGGAGTTCGGTCTACATGAGGATCTGAACCTCTACTCCGGCGGTATGGGCATCCTCGCCGGCGACCACATCAAAGCGGCGAGCGATGCCGGCGTGCCGCTGGTCGCCGTCGGTTTGCTCTATCACCAGGGCTACTTCAACCAGACCATTGACGGCGACGGCCGACAGCAATCGAGCTACACACGGGCCAACTTCGCCGAGCTGCCGCTGACGCCGGCGATCTCTCCGGAGGGAGAGCCGTACCGGGTGAGCATCGAGCTGCCGGGACGCGACGTATTGCTCAACATCTGGCGGGTGCACGCACGCGATATCGAGTTGTTTCTTCTCGACAGCGATGTTGCGGAGAACGCCCCCGAGGATCGTGAGATCACCTTTCAGCTCTACGGCGGCGACCGCAGGCGGCGGCTCGAGCAGGAGATCGTTCTGGGCATCGGAGGGGTGCGCGCGCTGCGGGCGATGGGTTACACGCCCACCGTGTGGCACAGCAACGAGGGGCACTCCGCCTTCCAGATCCTCGAGCGTTGTCGCGCGCATGTCGCAGCGGGCGCGGATTTCCCGACCGCGCTCGAGATCGTGGCGGGCAGCACCGTCTTCACGACCCACACGCCGGTGCCGGCGGGGCATGACGTCTTCCAGCGCGATCTCATCGTCGAGCATTTCACCGACCTGGCCGGTGAGCTCGGCCTCGACATCGACGCCTTTCTGGCGCTCGGTGCCAATCACGTCGCCGGCGGAGGGCTCGACATGACCGCGCTGGCCTTTCGCGGCTCGCGCTTTCACAACGGAGTCAGCCGGACCCACCGGCGAGTCGCCGCCGGGCTCGACGGCTACGTCTGGGAAGAGATTCCTCCGCTCGAGAACCCGATCATCCACGTCACCAACGGGGTCCACACGGGGACCTTCCTGGATCCCACATGGGCGGAGGTCTTTGACGAGCACCTGGAGGCGAACTGGCGTGACCATCTTTGCGAGCCGGCGTACTGGAAGGGCCTCGACGAACTGCCCGATGAGCTGGTGTGGAACATTCGCTGCCTGCTCAAGAAGGAGGCCCTCGGCGTGGTCAAGGCGCGCGCCTTGCAACGCCTGCGACGCATCGGGCGTAGTGACGCGGAGATCGAGCGGGCGACGCGCTGGATCTGCCCGTCCGGCCCTGACGTGCTGACCGTGTCTTTCGCGCGCCGCTTCGCCACCTACAAGCGCGCCACCCTGGTGCTGTCGGATCCCGAGCGATTGGCCCGCCTGGTCAACGACGAGAACCGGCCGGTGGTGCTGCTGTTTGCCGGCAAGGCGCATCCGCGCGATGGCGACGGCCAACAGGTCATCCAGACCATCCACGAGCTTTCGCAGCAGCCCGAGTTCGAGGGCAGGATCGTCCTTCTCGAGGGCTACGACATGTCGCTCGCCAAGGCGATGTTGGCGGGATCTGACGTGTGGTTGAACACACCCGAATATCCGCTGGAAGCGAGCGGAACCTCGGGCATGAAGGCGGGCATGAACGGCACCCTGAACCTGAGCGTGCTCGACGGCTGGTGGGTGGAGGGCTTCAACACCCGCAATGGGTGGGCAATCTTTCCGCATGCGGAGATCGCCGATCGCGAGGAGCGAGATCGCACCGAGGCCGACGAGCTGTTGAGCCTGCTCGAGCAGCAGGTCGTCGGGGCTTTCTACGAGCGTGATGACCACGGGCTACCGGCGGCCTGGATCGCCATGGTGCGGGCGTCGATGCGCTCGATCATCCCGCGATTCAACGCCCTGCGCATGGTGCAGGAATACATCGCGCGCTTGTATCTGCCGGCATCGCGCCATGGACGGCTGCTACGCCAGGATGACAACGCGGGTGAGCTCTCGCGGTGGAAACAGCGCCTCGCCCGCATCTGGCCGCAGGTCGGCATCCGACGGCTCGGTCGTCAGCCCGGTGTGGCCGGAGGAAGCCCGGCGCCGCCCAGCAAGGTGGCGGTCAATCTCGCCGGGCTGGACCCTTCCGAAGTGGTGGTCGAGTGCGTGTGGGGCCTCGATTTCGGCGAACCGGGCTACCAGGTGATGGAGCGCCGCGCGTATCGCCCGGTCGAGCGACGCGACAATGGTGAGGCGGTCTGGCAGCTCGACCTCGAGACCGGGTTCGCGGCCAGCGACCTGGCGCGGTATCCGCACCGGGTGCGCGCCTACCCGCGCCACGATCTACTCGCCGACGCGGCCGAGCCGGGCCGGATGCGCTGGTTGGAGTAACGGCGCAGTTTCGGTCCGAGGACAAGCTCGGCCTAGATCCTGCTCGATGGACGGTTTCGCTGTACCTCGGGGGTGACCCGTTCGAGCATGTCGGGGGTGACCACCACCAGGCCGTCGTCGGTGACATGGAAACGCTCGGCGTCTTTCTCCGGATCCTCGCCGATGATCGTGCCGGGTGGAATCCTCGTCCAG
>JASFLD010000573.1:0-3410 GCA_050118275.1 Gemmatimonadales bacterium | reverse complement strand
AGAGAACGCGCCTTTGCCAGTGTTGGGCCTCGCGGCTTACATTTTGCTGCGGCTTACAAACTGCCATGGGCTCCTTTTCCCGGACTTAGCGTGCGCTTAGCGTTGCCTTTGCTTGTGCCTTATTCTCCTTGACCCGCCCGGCAGGCGGCCGGGTGATCTTCGAATGTTCCTACTGCGGCTGTTAGGAAGGGCTTCCATCGAGGGACCGAGCGGCGCCGTGACCGGCAAAGGGGCGCGACGCCACGCCCTTGCCCTCCTCGCACTGTTGGCGACCTCACACTCCCGGCGGCTGAGCCGCGACAAGCTCATCGGCTACCTGTGGCCGGAGAGCGGCACATCCGACGCCCGCAACCTGCTGAACCAGTCGGTCCACGCGCTGCGCCAGGCGCTGGGCAGCGAGGCGATCCGCTCCGAAGGAGAGGAGCTCGTTCTGAATCCGGATTCGCTGAGTTGCGATGTCTGGACCTTCGAGGAGGCGCTGGCGTCGGGGGAGACGGAGCGGGCGCTCGATCTCTACCGCGGGCCGTTCCTCGACGGTTTCTTTGTTCGCGGGTCGGTCGAGTTCGAGCGCTGGGCGGACGTGGAGCGGGAGCGACTGCGGCGGGCGTATCTGCGGGCGATGGAGGGGCTGGCGGAGGCGGCGACGGCGCGGGACGATCTGAAGGCCGCGGCGGATTGGTGGCGCCGGTTGGCGGGCGAGGAACCGTACAACTCGAACGTCATCCTCTCGTTGATGCGGGTTCTCGAGGCGGCGGGCGACCGGGCGGGGGCGATCCGCGAGGCGGAGGCGCACGCCGAGCGACTGCGCGAGGATCTGGAGGCGGCGCCGAATCCGGAAGTGCTCGCTCTGGCCGAGCGAATGCGAAGGCAGCCGGTCGCTCCCTCCCCTGCGCCGGCTGTGCCGGCAGCGCCGACGACGTCCGTCGAGGCTGCACGCCACGGCCGTCCAGCACGCCAGCCGACCCGGATGCCCATGCGGTCAGCGCCTGCCCGGACCATCGGGATTCTGCGTTCCCGTTGGACGCAAGCAGCCATACTCGCTGCAGGGCTGGCGCTGCTGGTGGTCGCCGCTCGGGCATTGTTGAACTCACCCGCCTCGGACGTCGAGGCGCGCCGAGTGGCGGTCCTCCCGTTGGCCAATCTCACGGGCGACCCACAGCAGGAGTATTTCGTTGCCGGAATGCACGACGCCCTCGTGACCGAGTTGGGTCAGATCGCGGGGCTGACGGTGATCTCGCGGCAGTCCGTGATCCGCTACCAGGACAGCGATCTGCCGCTGCCGGTCATCGCTCGCCAACTGGATGTGCAGGCGCTGGTCGAGGGGTCGGTCTTCCTGGTCGGCGACAGCGTTCGGATCAACGTGCAGCTGGTCCGCGCCGAGCCCGAGGAGCACCTGTGGGCGGACGCCTACTACGGGGAGTTGCCGAACGCCCTTGCCCTGCAGGGCGAGGTTGCACGGGCAATCGCCCGCGCGATCGGGGTCAGGGTACGGTCGGCACCGCCGTCGCGGTCGACGAGCGGGCTCGCAGTGGATTCCGAGGCGCAGGAGGCGTATCTGAGGGGGCTGTACCTCTTGGAGCGGCTGGCGAACACGGCGGCGATGTCCGACTCGCAGCGGGCGGAGACGCGGCGCTCCGCCGTCGCTTACCTGAAGAAAGCCGTTGCACTCGAGCCCGAGTGGGCGGCGGCCCACACTGGGCTCGCGCGGGCCTACTACGAGCTAGTCAACAACCCCCCTGTCGAGGGCAACACGGAGGAAGAGTTCTTCCCCAAAGCGAAGGCGGAAGCGCTGGTGGCGCTGGACCTCGATGAGGCACGAGCGCAGGCCCACGCCGTGCTGGGGTTCGTCGAGTTGTACTACGAGTGGGACTGGACCGCTGCGGAACGGTCGATCCGCCGAGCGCTGGATCTCGATCCAAGCGCATACAATCATTGGGCTTACGCGGACTTCCTGCGAGCGGTGGGGCGCTACGATGAGGCGCTCGTCCAGTACCAGGTGGCCGAGGAGCGGAACCCGCTCTCGGAGATCCTGAAACTGTGGATATCGCGCACCTATTCCTGCGTCGGTCGCCACCGAGACGCGATCGCCAAGCTGGAGCAAGTTCGCGCTCTGTTGGGAGACGATGCGACCTGGCTGGTGGGCCTTTACCTGGGGTTCGAGTACTTGGCGGAATCCATGCCGGCCAGGGCGTTGGCCGAGCTGGAGGCCTCCGTGGCGCTCAGTGGCGGGGATCCCACGGCAATCGAGGGGCTCGCATACGGCTATGCCCGCGCCGGTCGACTCGATAAAGCACGCGAGTTGGCCAGCCGGCTCGAGCAGCAACCGCATCCGGAAGCTGGGGCCTGGACCCTGCTGTTGGCGGCCATGGGTGAGACGGATCGAGCCGTCGCGAGACTGAAGGCCGACGTGGAGGCCAGACGGAGTGCGATTCCCGACCTGCGCTGCACCTACACGTATCGTGCGTTGCAGGACGATCCGCGGATCGAGGAGCTCGTTCGGCGCATAGGCTATCCTCAATAAGGCACACCGGACTACAGCCGAACACGTAATAGGCAGTCTTGACAACCTACGAATCTTCGTTGACCCTCTGCCCGTACGGGGGGTGACCGCTTCCTCGTACGGTTGGCCACTGGCCGCTGTGATTTTCATTCACAGCAACGGATCGTAGGAGCCGGAAGATGTCGCGCCAATACGCCGGTCGCGTGCTCGGGATCACAACCCTCATTCTCATCTGCGCAGCGATACTATCTCCCCTCGTCGCGCAGGAGGACAACGATGACATCGTCGTCGGTCACTATCGGAAGATTCACTCCCAGATACTCGACGAAGACCGCACGCTGCTGATCAACCTGCCGCGCGGCTACGAATCGACGGCGATCGTTTACCCGGTCATCTACATCCTCTATGGAGGCCAGGTCAGGGACTACTTCGCCGAGGCGCTGCACATCACGACGCTCATGGTCACCACGCGGATGCCACCCGTGATCCTGGTGGGCATCGCCAACACGGAACGCTACCGTGACTTTTTGCCCTTCGACCGCGAAGGCAACCCGGCCGGCGCCGACCGCTTCCTCCGTTTCACGGCCGAGGAGTTGCTGCCCTTCGTCGAGACGAACTATCGCGCGGCGGATTTCCGCATTCTGGTCGGCCCCCAGGCCGGGGGAACGTTTGGACTCTACACGCTGACGGAGCGACCCGAGACCTTCGATCTCTACATCCTGAACAACCCGTTCCGCTACCTGCAGCAGCGCGACTACTTGATCGAGAAGGTTCGGGCAACCCTGGCCGAGCGGGATACGCTCGACAACTACTTGTATGTGATCGCCGAGGACAGCGACTTCCCCGAGGCGCTGGAGTACATGCCGAAGCTCGAGAAGGTACTGTCCGCCGAACGGCCGGCCCAGTTCGC
>JASFLD010000572.1:0-3415 GCA_050118275.1 Gemmatimonadales bacterium | reverse complement strand
CGCCCAGTCGACGCGACAGGACCACAATCGACGTTTCAATCACCAACTCGCCAGGGCCCGCACCGGAGCCATGAAGCCAACCCAACGCCTCAGTGCCAGGCCTCAGACAGACATCGTGCGCGTATATTCGGCTCCGATCTGACCATCGCGGCACGTCCTCGAAGCCAGGAAATCGGCTGACCGCTTCGCCTGTACCGCCAGGGCCTCGGATGCCGGCAGTGCGCACGCCTGCTGCACACACTCGATGATCGCCTTCCTTGCCGTTTCCATCTCGGGCGAGTCGGGAGCCGGGAGATCGCCGACCTCCGTCGGTACGTCCTTCAATGCGCCCGCCTCGGCCGTTCTCTTCTGCAGGCCATGTTCGCCTCCGGCGGCCAGCTGCCAAGCGATCTGTACGGCCTCCTGCAGCGGCCCGGTATAGTCAACAAGCCAGCCCACCGCGTCGCTCGCTCGGATCGGTGTTCCCGTAAGCAGCATACGGACGATCTTGGGCCAGTCATCGGCTATCGCTTTGCGGAACGGCCAGTGACAGCCCTCCATGCCAGGCACCACGGGCAGGGTCACTTCCGGCATGCCGAGCCGCGCATCGTCAACAGTCACCAGGTAATGGCAGTGCGCGAGCAGCTCCAACATTCCGCCCAAGCAGCGTTTGCCACCCACGAAGCCGACGGAAACCGCGAACTCGTCGTTGAGCCGGCGGGCCGTCGCCGACCAGGCACTGGAGACGCGGTATCCTGCTTCGGGATCTTCCAGAGCGGGAAAGAACTCGCTCGTATCGGCGCCGACCATCTGCGTCGAGATGTGGAAGTCGCCGCTTACGATCACGCGATCGATCCCTTCCGACTTCAGCCAATCGATGGCCCGGTTGAGCTCCCGGTCGACATCCCAGTTGTAGCTCTCGCGGTTGATCGTGATCACGCCGATCTCACGGTTGTGCTCGGCGTTGACGTAGAGTTGCTGCCAGCCGGGTTCCTCGATCTGCTCGAAGACATCTGGGAACCAGCTCTTGCCCTCCTTGGCCTCCGGATGCAGCCGGTGGTAGGCTTCGACCGTCGCGATCACCGAGTCGGCGGCCAGATCGCGAATCACCGCCAGGATGCCGCGGCGGAACTGAGCGCACAACTCACCAATCGCATTCAGGTGAGAGAGGTGGCCTCTCTTCTCGTGAAGCATCAGACTGGTCATCTGAAACAGCGGGCCGAGGATCCAGGTCCGGAACTCCTCGTCGCCTTCTTCGCCCAGCGACCAGTCCACCAGCGGGCGGAAGTGGTTGGGTGGGTACCACGTTTGACCGGTCTCCTTTCGCTCCTCCAGCACCGCGGTAGGCCGAAACAGCTCGCCGTATTCCTGGCTGAGGTGGTGCAGGCAGGACCAGGTCAGGAAATCCGCTCCCTTCGCTCCGATGGCGTCATGGGCTCTGAACGGATTCGGGCCGAGCAGTTTCCGGATGAACTTGTCGACCTTCCAGAACGGCATGTTGTTCGCATCGTAGTAACGCAGGCCGGCCAAGGTAACCCCGCAAAACAGAACGTCCAGGATGAAGGACCAAGTATCACTGACCGGCAGCGGAATCAAACCCAACGCCCAGAACAACTGGGTCACCGCCGAAGGCTCCGGCTCCACGATCTCCCAGACTTTGTTGATCTCGTGCGGGAAGGCGGGGTGCGCGATGCCAACACCCAGCTCGGAGGCAGGGAACCCCGAGGTGACCGAACGTATCTCGATGTTCGGAAAGGCCTCTCTGAAGAGCTGGTAGTGGGCACGCTTGATCTCGAGGATCTCGGGAATCGCCTCCAACAGGAAGCGCGGTTGGAGGATTCCGAGTTCGTCCGGGAGGTGCGTTCCGTCGTAAGTCAGGCGGGTGATATTCGCCATGATTCGGTCAGCGCCCTGGCGGCCGAATGCCTGAACCAATCCCGGATACTTGCTACCGATACCGTCCGGCGCACCCGGAAAATCGAGTCCCACGACCGGCACATCGAACGGCTCGAGCCTGGCTCCTAACTGCATCGCCTTTCCTGCTCCGACGATACCGTTCGCTCCCGAGATGACCATCGAGCCGCGCTTACCCGTATTACCGAACACCCGGTCAACCAGGTCGCCGGCGGTGGCCGGGAGCCGTCCCTTCTCGAAGATGTCGATGACGTCACCGAGACCGAGCGTCTGGAGAGTCGGTTCTCTCATTGCTTTGGACATTGTCCTGTCTCCTCACGCGACCTTGAACAGAGCCGCGATGCCGACGTCGCCGGCGGCGCAGCCGAAGACGAGCACGTGGCCACCACCCAAGTCCACCGCCTCCTCCAGCGCTTCTATCAAAACCCTCGTGAGCGTCGGTCCCTGCGGATGACCCCAGACAAGCGGGCAACCGGTGTTGTTCATCTTGCTCCAATCGCAGTCGAGAAGTTGCGCGAAGATGACGTCGTTCACCGCGAATGGATTGTGGTTCTTGACGACGACCATGTCGGCCATCTTGAGGCCCGTGACGTCCAACAACTTCTGAACGGCGAACGCGGGAGCCTCGGGCATCAGGCTGGGGTGTGTCCGAGCCTCAGTCTTGGCGACGAACTGGATGTCGATCTCCGGTCGCGGGCTCAATTCTTTCGCCTTCTCCTTACTGGTCACGAGCAGCGTCGACATGCCGTCTGACGCATGGGTCTGGCCGCCGCCGGTGACACAGGTATCCAGTTCGCGCATCGCCCGCAGTCCGGCGCGTGTCATCCGGCGTACGCCGAAGTCGTCATCGACGCGGCCGAGCGGGCGGCCCTGAACGTTCAGTACATCCAGGGGAACGAGGACCCGGTCTAGGAAGCCGGACTCTTTGGCAGCGAAATATTGCTCGTGGCGGAGGTAGGCCACATCGTCGGTCTCGGATCGATCGCATTTGTACTTGCGCGCGGTGATGCCGGCGGCCGTGATCATTGCCTTTCCGGTGGCCGGGTCGAACCCGAAGTTGTCCCAGACGTCGGCGATCGCTTGCGTGCGCTCGTGCGCCCGCCGCTCCGGGAAGACTCCCACCGGTGAGTCGCTTGTGCGATCGAATGTGAGGACACCGACGGTGTCGAACGCACCGGACTGAACCTCGGCGCCGGCCAGCAAGACCGCTTGCAGCCCCGTGGCGCACGCCTGCTCGACGTGGTAGCCGGGTATCCGGTGCCCCATGCAGCTCGCCACCAGTGGCGCGTTCCAGAACTTCCAGTGCCAAGGGATCGTCGAGCCGATGACCAGATAGTCGAGCTCGGCCTTCGGCACTTTTCGCAGCCCCAGAATTCTGTTCATCGACTCGCCGGCAAACTGGCCGATGTTCACTTCGGCAAGCGCGGACGTCTGCCAGGCGGGGAAGTAGCTGCTTCCCCACGTCCCGTAGGGGATTCTGGCATCGGGTAGCATCTGGCGTGCTTTCTTCACGGGTGACTCC
>JASFLD010000571.1:0-3415 GCA_050118275.1 Gemmatimonadales bacterium | reverse complement strand
GCCCATCGCAACGGCCGCCTGCCTGTTGCCGGCGCGCCGGGCGGCGCGCGTCGACCCGGTGGTGGCGCTGCGCGAGGAGTAGAAAACGGGCCGGGCCGCCGGTTACGCCCGGCGGCCCGTGTGCGGAAAGGTGCTTCGAGGGTTGGGCTGTTCGTTGCTACTTGGCTTCTTCTTACTCCCGCATCTATTCCCGCTGTTCCTGTTCCTGTTCCTGTTCCTGATCGAGATCGTCGTCGTGATCCTGATCGACCGCCGGCGACGGTTCTCCCGCGCCGACCTCTCCGTCCTCACGCAGCCGCGCGAACGCCGTCTTCACCCGGCTGGTCAACTCGCGCTCCTCGCGCAACGACTCGATCAGCGCCTCCGCCTGCTTGGTCTGGAAGGCGAGCGCGCCCGCCTTCTGGACCACGTAATCGACCATCGCCTTCTGGCTCTCCAACGTCTCGAGGCTGGACTGGATGTCGATGAGCAGCGCCTCGGCGCGGGCGAGCCGCCCCTCCGCCTGCTCGATCTTCCGCTTCCGCTCCTCGAGCCCCTCCGAGACCACGTCCGCGGCGCGCAGCCGCTCGAGCGTCGACTCCAGCTCGCCACGCGTCGCCTGTAGCTCCTGTTGCGCCGTCGAGATCGCCCGTGCATCCTCCACGGTGCGCTCGGCCATCTCGAACATGTGCTTGATGTCGGCCTGCAGCGAGTCGACGGTGGTCTGCCGCGCGTCCAGCCGATCCAGCGCATGGCTCATCTCGGCTTCGGACAGCTCCCACTTCTTCAACTGCTCGTCGAACTCGTCGAAGCGCTTCTCGACCGCCGCGAGCATCTGAGAGCGATCGTCGAGTTGCTCGAGCATGGAGTCCAGCCGGGCCGCTCGCTTCTCGGCCGTACCGGCCTTGCCGCCCACCGCCTGCGACAGCTCCTCCAACCGCTGGATGTCGCCGGCGATCTCCTCGCGCAGCCCCGCGGCCCGCTCGAGGTGCTCCGTCGCCTTCTCCAGCGCGGACTGCCGCTGGTCCAGCTCCTGGCCCAGGAAGCGCACGCGCTCCGACAGGCTCTGCATCTCGTCCGAGCGGTTCTCCAGCGAGTTGATCAGTTTGCTCACCTCGGCGATCCGCCGCTCGGCGTCCTCGACCGAAGTGCCGACACCGCTCATCAGCTTGGCAACGCGGTCGGCGTCTTCGGACTTGCTGGCCAGCGCGACGAACCGCTCTTCGACGGTCTGCATGCGCGATTGCAGGCCCTTGCTGCGCGCGTCGATCTCGGCGCCCACCGCCGCCAGCTCGCCCAGACGCTTGTGGAGGTCGTCGACGAAATCGCTGCGCGACTCGATGGCCGTCATCGACTCGCTGACCCGCTCACACTCCTTGCGGACCGCCTCGACGGTCGGCGTCATCGTGTCGAGGTCCGCCACCTGCTCCTGTAGCCGCGTCAGACTGTCCTCCGTCGTCGCCAGCCAAGCCTCCGTCTGTGCCTGGCCCTCGCGCACGCGCATGATCTCGCGGTAGACCAGCCGCATCTGCTCCAGGTTCTCCTGCATCGCCTCGCGACTGCGGCTCAGGTTGTTCATGTCCTCCAGCGCCGACGCGATGATCGGTTTCGCGTCCTCGACCCGGCCGATCCGCTCGGCCACCTCGCTCACCCCTTCCTCCAGGCGCTCGACCTCGCCGCGCAGACTGCGCACATGGCCCGCTTCTTCCTCCAGCCGCTGCAGGTCCTCGCCCACCGAGCCTACACGCTCCACCAGCTTGTCAGCCTGCGAGCGCAATTCGCCCAGGCCGCGGCTCCGCTCGTCCAGCGTCGAGAACCGTGTCTCGCAATCGCTGACCGAAGAGCGCAGGTCGGCGATCCGCTGACTGACCGTGTCGAGACCGCGGTTCTCCAGCTCGAAGCGCTCGGCGCTCTGCTCCAGCTTCTCGCGCAGCTCCGCCAGCCCCTGCTTCATCCCCTGCTCCATCCACTCGATCTGTTCCTGGCGGCCCGTGATGTCGTCGGAGCGCGCCAGAACGTCCTGGTGCAAGGCGTGCAGCCGATCGACCGCCTCGGCCAGCGCATCGATCCTCTCGCGGTGCTCGGTTTGCTTCTGTAGCCCCGCATCGATGTCGCGCATGACCGCCGCCAGGTTCTCGGCGCGGTTGGCCGCCTGATCGATCGCCTCGCGCTGTTTCTCCAGCGCCGCCACGCGCTGACCGATGCCGTCGGTCAGCGTCTTCATCGTGCCCAGCTGGTGACGGGCGTCGGACACGCCCTCGGCGATCTCGCCAAGGCTCTCCACCGTGTCCTGTAGCCCGGTCACCCGCTTCTCGGTGTCGCCCACCACTTTGGCGATACCCTGGTACTGCACCTCGAACGCATTGAAGCAGCTCATCGCGTGCTTGTAGGCCCGCGACATCTCGTCCTGGCGCTCGCGGATGCGGGCGAAACTCTCGTTCAGGTCTCGCACCTGCTTGCCCAGTTGGTCGGCGTTCGAGCGGACCTCCTGCAGCGGGTTGTCGTCCTTGAGGAACTCCGCCATGTCGTTCTTCAACGCCATCACTAGCTCGGCGGTGTGCCTCAGCTCCTCCATCTCGACGCTGATGCGCTGGGCATCGTCCACCGAGTGGGAAAGCTGCGTCTCGATGCGCGTCTGCGCGTTGGCCACATTCTCCGCCGCCTCTTCCACCTTCGCCATGCGCGTGCCCAGCCGTTCCATGGCGCTCATCCGGTTCTCGAGCACGCTCATCCGCTCGCCGATCGCGATCACCGCCTGCTGCGCCGCCGAGATGGGCGTCGACAGCTGGCTCAGCTCGCTGGCCGAGCGCGATGCGCGGTCGACCAGGGCTTCCAATTGCTCCTTGTTCTGCACCAGCTGGTCGACCTGCGTGCGCAACTCCTCACCGTTGGGGCGAAGGTTCTTGAGGAAGGTGGCCATGCTAACTCCTCCTGATTCGCTGCCTCGGGTTCCGCCGTTTATCGGCTGGGGCCAGTCATATGTTTTCAGATATTGTGTCAGCTTGGTCGCCGCCGCGCTGGCGGCCCTGCGGACAGGGATGGGATGAAATCCGGGGGGTTGTTGAGAGGGCAAGGAGCGGGCCAGAGTCCCGTCAGGGGAAAAACCGCACGGCGCGGTCGTTTTCGGCCGGATCTCCGGCGCCGCCTGGCGCCGGGCCTCTCGCTAAATGCGGGGATGCCTTGCAGATGCCGGTGCTATCCGAGAGGTAGCGTAGTGGATCTTACAAGCATTGGGCGTCTGCGTCTGTTGAGCGCGCGATGGCGCCCAGGGCGAGCGTCGCGGCGCGGGCCAGATCCAGGCGGCGATGCCGGCGTGATCCGACGGCCACAACGTGTACCCGAGTGGGTGGAGGGGGCGGGGACCTGGGTCGTCGTCATAGGGGGTGGGGGGCCCGGGGTGGCCCCCCCCCCCCTGTGGCGTGTACCGCTCCTCGCG